>CAZWJB010000102.1:0-5129 GCA_964634485.1 uncultured Thiohalobacter sp.
GCGGTCGGGACAAACAGCCATGACACAGGAGTATGCCTACGGTATGTGGGTAATTGCAGCGTTTAACGTTGGCCTGTTCCTGTTTTTCTTTCTGAGTTTTCTGCCACCGAAGCGATTTGCAGAATGGCGTAACCTGGGCGTGGTTGCAGCCTTTCTGGTGGCACTATTCAGTGAAATGTACGGTTTCCCGCTGACCATATACCTGCTGAGTGGCTGGCTGGGAGATGCCTACCCTGTCCTGCAACCGTTCAACCACAAATTCGGGCACCTTTGGGTCGTGGTCTTCGGTGGTTCGAGTCTGGCCTGGGTGCTGGTGATGGGTGCCAGCCTGGTGTTGATGGTGGCAGGATATATCCTGCTTTCCCGGGGTTGGCGGCAAGTGCATGGTGCGCACGGGCGCATGGTGACAGATGGTCTGTATACGTATGTCCGGCACCCACAGTACACCGGTCTATTCCTGGTCATTACCGGCTTCCTGGTGCAGTGGCCGACATTTCTTACTGTGTTGATGGCACCGGTGCTGGTCTATGCCTACATCAGACTGGCGCGCTCGGAAGAGCACTATATGCTTGATCAGGTCGGTGACCCATACCTTGAATATATGCACCGTGTCCCGGCATTTGTTCCGCCAGTGGAACAATGGAAGGCATTTCTGCTGGTAGAGGTTCCCGATGGTAACAACTCACATATACAGGGTCATCACTGACCCGGGAGGTTGCTATGGACGGACTGCTTTCAGTACTGCTTTTCGCGGGTTTTTTCTATCTTATGATGCGGTTTGGTTGTGGTTCCCACATGGGGCATGGAAAACATGGCGGACATGCGGGGCCAGGCGGCGGCACAGTAAAACATATTGATCCTGTCTGCGGCATGGAGGTCGACGTAGAGCAGGGCTATGGTAAAATGTACCAGCGACAGCTGTACCGTTTCTGTTCACGCAGTTGTCTTGACAAGTTCGAGGCGGATCCGGATCACTATATCAATCCCCCCGCACACAGTACAGGAGGTGCAATATGAAAAACGGATTCTCAATATTGTTCATCGGGTTCGCCTGTAGCCATGTTTGAATCCGGCCTGCTGCCAGCAGCATGAAATCCACGGTTCGCATTGGTATCGTACTGAGCTCCGGTGGTGTGCGCGGTGTGTACGCGCATACCGGGTTCATGCAGGCGATTAAAAATCTCGGTATCCGGATTGATGCCAGTGCGGGTTGTAGCGCAGGCGCCCTGGTAGGTGGATTCATGGCAAGCGGCACTTCGCTGGAGAACTGGGTCGAGACACTGTCCGGTATCGACCGCCGGACTTTCTGGACGCCGGATTCGATAGCACGTTTCATCTGGGAGATGGCAGCACACAAGGGGCGCGGTTATACCGGTCTGTCTGATACGCAGGCAGCGTTGCAATTCACCCGCAACAATCTGAGTGCGGATTCCTTTGAAGAATGTAACTACCCGTTTCATGTGCTGGCAGTCAATCTGGGTACTGGCAAGAAAGCGGTATTTTCGGAAGACGAACTGGCGCCACGTATGACGGCCAGCGCCGCAATGCCGATTCTTTACGAGCCTGTGAAGATAGACGGCGAATACTATTGCGATGGAGCACTGATCGATTTCGCGCCAACCGATGCTATCTGCTGCCGACATCAACTGGATGTTGTAATCGTGCACCATGTCTCCCAGCATTTTGGAATACATCGCGATATCGATGCTTCCCTGACGGACTCGTGGGCAATGCTGGAAATTATCAATCGCCTGGTGTTTCGTGAGAAACCCTGGTATCTGTCCGACGAGCCGCTGACACTGCACCGTTGCCCCTGTGGCTGTGGGGCCATCGTCATTGCTATCGTTCCGGAACTGCCCTATATGCGCTGGCCGGTTACTGAAGGTGGGGACGCCGCGCAGCAAAGTGCCAGGGAGCAGACCGAGAAGTTGCTCCTGCCCTACATGAGCAAACTCATGCATGATCCGCGCAATGAGCTACCCCTGTCGGGAGAGTCTGTGGGTCATCCCGTGAGTGGGTGCGGATACCATAATGATTAAACTGCCATGAGGTTGGCATTGTTAAACAGCTGCAAAATATGACCATGCAGGGTTTGACGGGATTTCGTTCCTGAGAATAATGAATATTCTTAAGTGGCTTAAAAACCTTCATGTTGCCTATACGCTCAGACGCCACCCAATCCCTTACGATTTGTGGAAGGCTGTGACTGGCAAGGCAAGCCCGCTGCATGACCTGAGCTCGGTGGAAAAAGCCTGCTTGCGAGAGCTGGCAACCTTGTTCCTGCACAAAAAAACAATAACAGGTGCGCATGAACTGTTGGTGACGGACGAGATGGCAGTGACTATTGCAGCCCAGGCTGCGCTTCCGATTCTGGAGCTTGGAATGGATTATTACAGTGGCTGGATTGAGATCATTCTTTACCCGGGCGCTTTTCAGGTCAACCATGAGAATGTCGATCAAAACGGACTGGTTTCCAGTGAGACTCGCGTCTTGAGTGGAGAATCGTGGTTGCGAGGCCCTGTGGTTCTTTCCTGGAAAGATGTCGAACATGACCTGGAGTCACCTCGTACAGGACATAACGTCGTTGTACATGAATTTGCACATAAACTGGATATGCTGAATGGACGCGCAAACGGTATGCCTCCACTTCATCCCCGTATGGAAATCGAACAGTGGACGCAGGCGCTGAGCACTGCATTCGGGGTTTTGCAACAGCAGGTTGCTGACCAGCACCCTACGCGTATAGATGCTTATGCAGCTACTACTCCAGCGGAGTACTTCGCTGTCGTCAGCGAATATTTTTTCACGGCCCCGGATATTCTCAAGCGCCACTGTCCGGAAGTGTACCTGCAACTGACGCAGTTTTATCGTCAGGATCCTTTTTTACGCCGGGAACGGGGGAGAGGGCTATGAAAGAGGTATCCGGCTGTTTATCGAGGGTGAAGCGTCAGGCCCACAGTTCCAGTACGAAGTGGCGCATGACCGCATTTAATATATCGCTGCGGGTAACGATACCCGTCAATTCACCCTCCGTCACGATCGGCATTGCCCCGACATGTCGTTCGACAAACAGTCGTGCGATATGACGTACATCTGTCTTTGGACTGGCAGCCAGTACGCGCGGTTGCATCAGATGCTCTATATTGTCATCGGCCCGGTGCGGAAGTTGCTGGTGGTAATCTTCGGTAAATCCTCCCAGGTAGCGCATGATATCCCGGTCCGATACGATGCCTGCCAGCCGGTTGCCTTCCGTGACAACCGGTAGATGACGGAACAGCTTCGCCTGAAAAATCTCCAGGGCGTTGGATATTTTTGCCTGGAGAGATAAAGTGAGCACTGGCGATGTCATTATCTGCTCGGCGAACAGAACAGTCTCGCTTTTCGGCAGCTGCTCTATGACTTGATAAGCAGATGTGGCTGAGTATGACCGCGGCTGATGTTTCGGGTCCTGCTCATCGACAGGGTGATCTTTTTCACTGACGGGACGTTCAGGGATAATAGCCTGTACTTTTTCTGTCAAGGGTCGTTTGAAGAGCTGCTCCACAGACATGAGCTCGTGACTGTCCAGTCCCTGAATAATAAAAGTCATCGTCTGCCTCGGAAAATGATTACTGGAAGCTTGCCGGTTTATAACGGATAGTTGGATAATAGCGCAGCCATGTTTAAAGGGGCACCGCAATGGCAATTTTGAGGTTTATCCGCATCAGTCTTTCGTTGTGGGGCTATGTGGGCTGGTTGCTGCTGGTGCGCCTGCACTTGCTGCGTCATGCCGAGTCCCCGGCACAGCACCTGAGCCGGATGCTGGTGAGGCTGGGAACGACGTTTATTAAACTTGGGCAGGGTGTCGGTCTGCGGCGTGATTTGTTGCCTGATGAATACGTCGAGGCGCTGGAAGGCCTGCAGGACAGGGTGGCGCCGTTTCCGGGTGAGGTTGCGGTGCGCGAGATTACCGCCGCCCTGGGAGCGCCGCCGTCGGAACTGTTCGCGGAGTTTGACGAAGAGCCGATGGCATCAGCCTCGATCGCCCAGGTCCACCGGGCGCGTCTCAAGGATGGTACAGACGTTATTGTCAAAGTCCGCCGTCCGGACATCAGGCGACAGGTGGCACAGGACCTCTGGTTGTTACGTACTGCTATCCGCGGTGTAATGCTGGTACTGCCGTTTCTACGCCGCTACCGTCCGCTCGATATCATCTCTGAAGCACAGGAGGGCCTGCAACAGGAAATGGATTTTATCCAGGAGGCGCGCTCCGTGCAGCGTTTTCGCGAGGCGTTCAAGGACTGGACGACGGTGAATATACCGGCCGTGTTCGAAGCATTGTCGACAGATTCAGTGCTGGTACAGGAATGCAGCAGTGGCAGGCGGGTAGACGATCCGGACATTGGAGACGACGGCCCGCGCCTGGCCAAAAATTTTGTCGATGCCTACCTGCACCAGTTCTTCATCATGGGCCTGTTTCACGGCGATCCACATCCCGGCAACCTGTTCATCATGGATGACGGGCGTATCTGCTTTCACGATTTTGGCCTGGTGGGTTTCATGGATCGTGAAACCCGCCGCAATCTGGCGGCATTCATGCAGGCTTTTGTCCGGCAGGATGCCGACTGGTTACTGGATGCCTATCTGGACCTGGGCGTGCTGGCAGGTGATCTCGATGAGGTAACGTACCGTGCGGGACTGGAAAAGCTGCTCGATGACTATGCCCGGCTGCCCCTGAAGGACTGGTCGTTTGCCGTGGCCTTCGTGCGTATTATAAGGATGGGGCAGGGGCGCGACGTGCGTTTTCCGCGCAGTCTGTTGATATTGATGCGCACGCTGTTTCTTATGGAAACGACGGTGCGCAGTCTGGACCCGAACTTCAACCTGCTCGACGGGCTGGCGGGGCAGGCGGAGCCCATTGCCAGGGCAGCCATGAAAGAACGGGCAGCGACCGGCAAGGAACGCCTGGGATATGAGGCCGGTATCGTGCTACAGGATTTTCCGAATTCAGTTGGCAAGTGGTTGCGGCGGGTACGTAAGCAGGGTCTGGAGATCCGTCTTCAGCATCGTGGATTGACCGATCTTGAGCAGCACCTGGATCGTAGCAGCAACCGTCTGTCCCTGGCCCTGGTGACACTGGGTCTTTATAT
>CAZWJB010000103.1:0-5012 GCA_964634485.1 uncultured Thiohalobacter sp.
TCTTCTATCATAGTCGGTAATCACCTGATTTAAAAAGAATTACAGTTCCAGGCATACTCCTTGCTTTATAACGCATGGGCACTCCAGCCCACGTAGAAACGCATTGGGAGTAAGCCTGTAAATGAGCCAGCCGGCTGCCAAACAACAACAACTGCAAGATGCTTTTGAACTGTTCACCCAGGTATCCGAACAGCTCACCGGTTCCTACCGGGTACTGGAAACGCAGGTTGCAAATCTGAACCAGGAACTGGCGGCCGCCAGTGCTGAACGTTCCCGCTTACTTGCCGAAATTCAAACCCTGCAGCAGGAAGCATCGCGCAGCCAGCGCCTCTCCAGCATGGGTGAAATGACAGCCCGTCTTGCCCATCAGGTTCGTACCCCGCTTTCCACAGCACTCCTGTACGCATCACAACTAGGCCAGCCAGATCTGCCGCGCGCGCAGCACGATTGTTTTGTGGAGCGGTTGCTGGTTGGATTGCGCCACCTCGACCACATGGTGAACGACATGCTGGTGTTTGCGCGTGGCGGGCAGGGCGGCGAGGAAGTCGTTGCACTCAGTGACCTTCTCGAGCAGGTACACCAGACGCTGTTACCCAGGCTTGCAGAAAACGCTGCACACTGGTCAGTAGAGCTTGACCGCAATGATATTCGCCTGTGTTGTCAGCGTGAAATGCTGGCCAGCGTACTTGCGAATCTCGCCAGTAATGCACTCGACGCCTGTGATAGTCAGCCGCGTCTTGAATGGCACGCTGAGGTGCAGGGTAAAACAATTTCTCTTGCTTTCCAGGATAACGGGTCGGGTATCCCCGAAGATCTGCAAGAACACATTTTCGAACCCTTTTTCACAACCCGCTCCAGCGGCACTGGCCTGGGGCTGGCGGTCGCGCGTGCAGTAATCACTGCGCATCAGGGCGATATTGAAGTCGATTACGGTTACCAGGAAGGGGCGCGGTTCGTTATTCGACTGCCGTTGCTCGATGTACAGCAGCAGCTCCCCAGCGAGATGCTGAATAAACAGCAGAAGGCAGATGCTGCCAGTTTGAGGTACGTGTAATGAGTCAAGCCACAGTGCTGATTGTTGAAGATGATTTGGCCTTGCGTGATGCATTGTGTGCCACGGTCGAACTCGCCGGTTTCGGAGTGAAGTCGGCTGAAGATGGCAAGCAAGCCATGCAGCTTATAGATAAACAGTCCTTTGATCTGGTCGTCAGCGATGTGCAGATGAAGGGTATGGATGGCAATACCCTGTTACAGAAACTTAAAGCCAGCATACCGGGGTTACCTGTCGTCCTGATGACGGCTTACGGCACGATACAGAAGGCGGTCGATGCAATGCGTGCCGGTGCCACAGACTATCTGGTCAAGCCATTTGAGGCAGAGGTTCTGGTCGACATGATTCACCGCTACCTGCCCGATCTGAACGATGACCCCGAGGTGGTCGCCGAAGACCAGGCTACTCGCAAGCTGGTGGCACTGGCCAGACGGGTCGCGACCACTGATGCAACCGTTATGATCAGCGGTAGTTCAGGCACTGGCAAGGAAGTATTTGCACAGCTTATTCATCGGCATTCGGCGCGTGCCAAAGGGCCTTTTGTGGCAATTAACTGTGCCGCGATACCGGAGAACATGCTGGAGGCTTCGCTGTTTGGTTACGAGAAGGGTGCCTTTACCGGCGCTTACCAGGCGCGTGCCGGCAAGTTTGAGCAGGCTCAGGGTGGCACGCTGTTACTGGACGAAATTTCTGAAATGGATCTGGGTTTACAGGCCAAGCTGCTGCGAGTGTTGCAGGAGCGTGAAGTCGAGCGTCTGGGTGGCCGCGAAGTGATTCCGCTGGACGTTCGCGTGCTGGCTACCACCAATCGCAGCATGCGCGAAGAAGTGGCTGCAGGCCGTTTCCGGGAAGATTTATTTTACCGCCTGAACGTATTTCCATTGCACCTGACACCATTGAGTCAGCGCAAGGCAGACATACTGCCACTGACCAATCGCCTGATACGCAGATATGCCCCCGAAGGTCGCGCTGTACCGCATACATCGAAGCAAGCGCAGCAGGCGTTACTGGATCATTCATGGCCCGGGAATGTTCGGGAGCTGGATAATGTCATTCAGCGCGCACTCATTTTATTGAACGGAGAACAGATCGAGGTTGCAGATCTGTGTTTCGAGCTGGATGTAACGGCTGGCGCTGTTGCCGAAGTCCGGCAGGAGCCGGTAGATGATATAGAGGCTCAGTCAGGCGCCGGGCTGGGCAGCGGATTAAAGACGCATGAGTTCCAGATGATTCTGGACGCGCTGCGGATAGACAATGGCAGCAGAAAGGCGGCGGCTGAACGATTGGGTATCAGCCCGCGTACGCTACGCTACAAGCTGGCACGCATGCGTGACCAGGGTATCGCGGTTCCGGCATAGGAGATCGGGTTATGAGCAGCATAAGCAATATAGATCAGGTACTGGCAGAAATGCGGCGGATTACCGCCGGAGTGCAGGGTGGGCCGGCGGAGGCTGGCGCTGCGCAATCTTCGCGTACAGAATTTTCCGATCTGATGAAACAGTCGGTCGATAAGGTCAACGATACACAGATGGCGGCGTCGAAATTATCCAGCGCGTTCAGCGCAGGTGATTCGAATGTGGATGTCACCGAGGTCATGATCGCGTTACAGAAAGCAGGGGTGGCCTTCCAGGCCATGACAGAGGTGCGCAATCGCCTGGTGTCGGCCTATCAGGACATCATGAGTATGCCGGTCTAACAGGGTAGGTAGAGCATAAAAATGGCAATGGTAAAAGCAGAAACGGTTAACGGCTTCCAGGGTTTGCCGGCATTGCGGCAGATCGGTCTGATGGTCGGCCTTGCAGCCAGTGTCGCGCTGGGTGTGGCGGTGGTGCTGTGGTCACAACAGCCCAACTATACTCTTTTATATGCCAACCTGGGCAGCAAGGATGCCGGGCAGGTGGTCGATGCCTTGCAGAAATCCGGTATTGGTTTCAGGGTGGACGAAACGACCGGTGCGGTTATGGTGGAAAGCGGCAAGGTACAGTCCGCACGCATGGAACTGGCCAGGGACGGTTTGCCGGAAGGCAATGCCATGGGTTTCGAGATGCTGCAGAAGGAGCAGGGGTTCGGCACCAGCCAGTTTATCGAGGCCGCGCGTTTCCAGCGTGCCCTGGAGGGTGAGCTGAGCCGCACCATCGCCACCCTGCGCAATGTCGAAAATGCACGTGTGCATCTGGCGATCCCCAAGCGCTCTGTGTTTTTACGCGAGCGATCAGACCCATCCGCGTCGATTCTGGTCGATCTGTATTCCGGGCGCTCGCTTGATGATGAGCAGATCGCCGCCATCGTGCACCTGGTATCGTCCAGTGTACCTCACCTTAAACCCGCCAATATCACTTTGGTTGACCAGCGTGGCGAACTGCTGAGCAGTGCCAACTCCGACGACGGCATGGCGTCGACTTCCTCGCAGTTTTCCTACAACCGCAAACTGGAACTGACTTACGCTGAACGTATCCGCCAGTTGCTGGAACCGATTATCGGCGCCGGCAGGGTGCGCGCGAGTATTAACGCCGATCTTGATTTTACCGTTACCGAACGCACCCAGGAAGTCTACAACCCTGATCGTCCGGAACTGCGCTTGCTTCGCAGTGAACAGGTCAGCGAGGACAGCACCACTGCCGGTGTCGGTGCTTCCGGTGTCCCCGGCGCACTTTCCAACCAGCCGCCGGAGGATGCTGCGCTGCAACAGCCGGGTGGTAGCGTCGCTGCGGGGCAGGATGCCGGTAGCCAGAGCACGACACCGGGTACCGCTCCGGTCAATAACAGCAAGAGCAGTATCCGCAACTACGAGCTGGACAAAACCATCAGCCATACCAAACTGGCCAGCGGCACCATTCGCCGTCTGTCCATCGCGGTGGTGATCGACGACAGGCAGGAACTCGATGATAACGATGAACTGGTCAGCAAGCCCTGGAGTGACGAGGAACTGAATCGTTTCACCAGCCTGGTCAAGGATGCTGTCGGGTTCAATCCGCAACGTGGTGACACCGTGAACGTCATCAACTCCTCTTTCATTCCGCAGCCGAAAGCTGAAGCGTTGCCGGAACCCGCCTTGCTGGAGCAGCCCTGGGTGTGGGATGTCGCCAGGCAGGCAGCCGGTGCACTCGGCTTGTTGATAGTCGTTTTTGGTGTACTTAAACCGGTGATGCGCAGCCTGGCCGAGAAGGGCGCCCGGAATATGCAGGCTGGAGCCATGGCGTCGGCTGCGGCAACAGCGGGCGAATCCGGTGTCGGTGAAGATCAACTCAGCCTGTCAGGGACAAATCCTCAGCAGGCGCAGCTGGCGGCGCCACAGATGGGTTACGAGCAACGCCTGGAGGCAGCAAGAGGCGTCGTAGGTGAGGATCCAAAGCGCGTGGCACAGGTCGTGAAGAACTGGGTGGGCGAAGATGCCTGAGGGTAGATTAAAATTGAACGGTACTGATCGCGCCGCTGTTTTATTGCTGACACTGGGGGAGGAAAATGCGTCAGAGGTATTGAAACACATGGGTCCCAAGGAGGTCCAGAAGGTCGGTTCGGCCATGGCGGCCATGACCAATGTACCTCGTGAGCAGGTGACCCTGGTGCTGGAGAATTTTACCGACACCGTGCAGGAACAGACTGCGCTGGGTGTGGATTCGGACGAATACATTCGTTCAGTGATGGTGGGCGCCCTGGGCGAGGACAAGGCCAAGGGGTTGATGGATCGTATCCTGCTGGGTAGTAGCAACAAGGGCCTGGAAGCCCTGAAGTGGATGGATGCCAGGGCAGTGGCGGAACTTATTCGTCTGGAACACCCGCAAATCCAGGCCATCGTTCTATCCTATCTTGATAACGATCACGCTGCCGAAGTTATTAAATTCTTCGCGGAGCGAACCCGGCATGACGTGCTGCTTCGTATAGCAACGCTCGACGGCATTCAGCCATCCGCCCTGCAGGAACTCGATGAAATCCTTGAGCGCCAGTTTTCCGGTAACCAGAA
>CAZWJB010000104.1:0-5004 GCA_964634485.1 uncultured Thiohalobacter sp.
AATACATTTCGGATATTCAGGCACGTACCGGCACCGCAGCGGCGGTAAGCTTCAATTCTACCAGTCTGCAGGCCGGTACACGCATCTTCCAGGCTGTATTCAACTCGTCACGCTGGTCCGGTGACCTGCTCGCCAAAGATATTATTATTGATGCGGTTACCGGCGTAGCCACAATCAGCGGTACCGCCTGGAAGGCATCGGACGATATCGATAGCAGGACACCTGCATCACGACAGATAATTTCCTACGACAGCGTTGCCGGAAATGGTATCGATTTTACCTGGAGCGCGCTGAACACCGCCCAGCAGAACGATCTGCGTACAGACAGCAGTGGCAGCCTCAATACTGAAGCCAGCGGCATGGCGCGCCTGGGCTACCTGCGTGGTGATCGTGATTGTGAAATCTCGGGTCCCGGCAGCTGCAGCTACCCAAATGGCGGCGACTCGGTGACAGACGGTTCGAGTTTCAGCAGCAAGTCCCTGCGTCAACGCGCCAGTGCATTGGGTGACGTTGTACATTCCAGCCCCTTCTTTGTCGGTCCACCGGCGACACCCTATCCGGACAGCATAGAGCCCACTGCGCCCTATTCAACATTTGCTATAGCCAACAATACGCGTGCCGGCATGACCTATTTCGGCTCCAACGACGGCATGCTGCACGCGCTGAACGAATTCGGCGACGAAGTGTTCGCCTACATTCCTGAATCACTCTTCTCTACTGTAGCTGCAGAAGGCCTGCACTATCTCAGTGATCCAACCTATGTACACCGCTACTATGTTGACCTGTCACCGACAGTACAGGACGTCTTCATCGATGCTGGCGGCGGAACTGCCGTATGGCGCAGCATACTGGTAGGTGCGCTCCGCGGCGGCGGCAAAGGCCTGTTCGCAATGGACGTAACCGACCCAGCCGCTCTGACAATCGCTGCTGCCGGCAATGTACTGTGGGAGTTCACTAACAATAACCTGGGTTACACGTTCAGTGACATCCGTATCGGCAAGATGAGCAATGGAAAGTGGGCAGCCATTTTTGGCAATGGTTACAATAACGATCCTGACGGTGATGGTCGTGCCAAGCTCTTTATTGTCTATCTGGACGGAAGCAACAGTACTTCTCCCGTTATTATCGACACCGGGGCCGGTAGCATGGACAGCACCAGCAAGAGCTGCGCCAACTCGAACAGTGACTGCAACGGTCTGAGCACACCCAGACTTGTGGATCTGAATGGCGACGGGACAATTGACCGCATCTATGCCGGCGATCTGTTCGGGAACCTGTGGGCATTTGATGTCTCGGACCCGGCCTTCACCGCGAACTGGTTACCTGCCTATGGCGTCAACCCTCTATTCCGGGCCTGCTCCGCCACACCTTGTACCAGCAGCAACCGCCAGCCGATCATGGTTGAGCCCGATATTGAACCTCACCCGACCAGGTTCCTGTCTGCCACTGCACCCAACCTGATGGTGTTTTTCGGTACTGGCCAATACCTGACGCAGTCGGACAATGCCAGCACACAGCTGCAGTCCTTCTACGGCATCTGGGACTCGGGCACCGGAAACCTGGATCGTAACACCCTGGCATCGCAGAGTATTACGACAAGCAGCGATGCTGTTTTCGGCAATGTCCGTACTATTTCCGAGAACCCGGTTCCGTATTCCAGCACCGAAAATGGCTGGTTCATTGATCTGCCGGTCAGTGGAGAGCGCTCGGTTACCAGTCCGTTGGCCTTTGGATCGATCCTCTTCTTCAATACCGTGATACCAACATCTTCGAACAGCAATATGTGCAGTGTTGGTGGCTCGGGCTGGCTGATGGCCGTCGACCTTTTGACTGGCGGTGCACCGAAGTTCGTTCCAATCGACGTTGACAACAATGGCGTATTCGATTCGAACGACCAGTTCGGCAACGCAATGGTCGTCGGCACCGAGTCGAACGGCGTCCCCGCGGAAAGCCGCTTCATTTCCAACAAGCGAGTTACGGCAGACTCCACAGGCGCCATCAAGATAGACAATATGCAGCCGGAGTTACCCCCGGCACCTGCGCGCATGTCATGGAGCGAACTGAATGCACCCTAGCAGTCTGAACAGCGGGTTATCGGACGACAGTTTACTATCGGGAATTTGAGGTATATTGATATGAAAATTCGCAGCATGGTTTCAATCTCGATTCTGGTTTCAGGTTTGTTGGCGGGATTCGGTCCGGCCTCTGCCGACCAGAAAAGGACATTCGGCTTTGTTGGCGAAGTCAATTCGTTTGACCGCAGCAACCACATGCTGGTGGTTGACGACCACGTCTTCCGGGTCAGTGACAGCGCACGTGTACACAAGAAAAAGACCCAAAAAGCGACGCTGTCGGAAATCAGGCCTGGCGTCAAAATCGGCTTTTACCCTGCGCAGAGGGATGGACGCAGGCAGGAGTCCTCTATAAATGCGATATGGGTGCTACCTGCAGACTGGAAAGGCACACACGGTTACGCAGACGATTTCGAAGATTGAGTAAAGGGCGGACAACATGTTTCACAATAGAGCACCCGGATTTACCCTGATTGAATTAGTGATAGTAATGGCCATCGTCGGCATACTGGCCGCAATCGCCTACCCGACCTACACAAACCAGATGCAACAGACTCGGCGAGCGGAGTGCGGGGGCGGACTGTTACAGCTCGCGAGCGCCATGGAGAGGGATTTTTCCAGAAACCAGAACCAGTACCGGGATATAATCGCCGCTGGTTTCTTCAGGGCAACCTGTCCAATGGATGCGGGGGGGTCAGCCACCTACAACCTCAATATAGCCGGTATAAACGCGGCAGCATCCACGTACACACTGACAGCGACCCCTATCGGTGTCCAGGCCAACGACCCCTGCGGCAATCTCACGTTGACAAACCAGCTGCAAAAAGGTCAGGCCAGCGGCACAATAGCTAACTGCTGGCGATAACCGCTCGCGAGGACTACGACCCGGATCTCAACTGGCGCGGCAGAGTAAACGCCACACGCTCCACGCGACCAGTCTGTTCGTCAACGTTAACTGCTCCCCAGGATCGTACCTGTGCTATTACCTGTTGTACCAGCACCTCAGGCGCGGAAGCACCTGCCGTGATACCGACATGTGAACAGCCGCTCAGCCATTCACGTTCTATCCGGGCTGGATCATCCACCAGATAGGAAGCAACTCCCTGCTGCTCCGCCAGTTCCCGCAAGCGGTTTGAATTTGAGCTGTTGGGCGACCCCACGACCAGTAGTACATCCACCTTGTCAGCAAGCGCCCTGACCGCATCCTGGCGGTTCTGGGTGGCATAGCAGATGTCGTCCTTGCGCGGCCCCTGGATGGCGGGAAAGCGCACGCGCAGCGTATCGATAACCCGGGCCGTGTCATCCACCGACAAGGTGGTCTGGGTAACATAGCTCAGTCGCTCCGGGTATTTGACTTTCAGATTGCGCACATCCCCCGTTGTCTCTACCAGGTACATGCCGCCACCGGTCGATGCGTCATACTGCCCCATTGTGCCCTCGACTTCCGGATGGCCCTGGTGCCCGATCAGCACACACTCCCGGCCTTCCTGGCTGAAGCGCGCAACTTCGAGATGCACCTTGGTCACCAGCGGGCAGGTTGCGTCGAATACCTTCAGGCCACGCCGGTCAGCTTCCACGCGCACCGCCTGCGACACACCGTGCGCACTGAAAATAACCGTTCCGTCATCCGGCACCTCGTCCAGCTGGTCGACAAATACCGCACCCCTGTCACGCAGGTCTCTGACAACGTAGCGATTGTGGACCACTTCATGGCGCACATAGATAGGCGCGCCAAACATCTCCAGCGCCCTGTCCACGATTTCAATAGCGCGATCAACGCCGGCACAAAAGCCGCGCGGGTTCGCCACAATGATATCCATAAATTAACCTGCCCGGGGAAACTCCGATTTACTCATGTATTTTGTCATTGCGAGCGTAGCGAAGCAATCTCATCGCCTGGAATCAGCCATTTGGAGATTGCCACGGCGCTACGCGCCTCGCAATGACGCATGAACCTTCAGCCCTGCCCGGCTGGTGGATTTTCAACCGCCAGTATATGAACTTCAAATTCGATTTCCCGACCCGCGAGTGGGTGATTAAAATCCACCTGGACATGGTCATCCTCTATCTCGATGATGGCCCCGGCCACTTCCTCGCCGTCCTCGCTCGAAAAACCGATAATCTGACCCTGCTCCGGCAGCATGTTTTCGGCAAACTGTGCTTTCGGCACCCGTTGCAGTGCAGCTTCATCGCGCGCGCCGAATGCCTGTCCGGGCATCAGCGTAAGTGTTTGCCTGTCGTCCGCTACCAGCCCAAGCAGCGCCAGTTCCAGCCCTTTGTCCAGACTCCCATCGCCCATTACGAAGCTGACCGGTTCATCCTCAAAGCTGCTTTCGACCAGCATGCCATCCGCCAGCCTGAGGGCAAAATGCATCGTCACCCTGGAACCCATGCCGATCTGCACGTCAGGAACCCTTTGGCTTGACGAACAAGGCGTCCCAGACCAGCAAAACCGCACCCACGGTAATCGCCGAATCTGCAACATTGAACGCAGGCCAGTAGAAATCACGGTAGTAGACCTGGATGAAGTCGACCACGTGCCCCAGCAGAAGCCGGTCAACCAGGTTTCCGACCGCGCCACCGAGCACCAGTGCCAGTGCCAGTGCCAGCAACCGTTGTTCCGGCACGAGCTTGCGCAACCAGAACACCAGAAATACTGAAGCTGCCAGGGATATCGTCACGAAAAACCAGCGCTGCCAGCCGGCCGCGTCGCTCAGGAAACTGAATGCTGCGCCACGGTTGTACAGCAAGGTCAGGTTGAATGACGGGACAATCGCAAGTGGCTCTGCATAGACAAGCCTTGCCTCGGCAAGATACTTGGTGAATTGATCGACAACGATCACCACAACAGATAAACCCAGCCATTTACGCATCAGAAAACGGGGTCTGTCCGGAAAGACACCGCTTTCGTCATTCCGGCAAAGGCCGGAAT
>CAZWJB010000105.1:0-4888 GCA_964634485.1 uncultured Thiohalobacter sp.
GACTGAATCCAGCGCCCGTTTTTAAAGTAGCGCTGCCAGGCGATGTGCAGCAGTTTGCCAACCAGCTCCTGGTAGTCCTTGCGGGCAGATTTCTGGCGGCTCCAGTCCCACAGTCCCTGTGCAACCAGTGCGTAATCCTCAAGTGTACCCTGGGCCATGACCTGATTCCCGTCGCGGGCGCGTATCAGCACCTTGCCATCCCACAGCCTGCTGGTGATGTAAGCGGCAAGCTGCTCCGCCTGTTTGCCATAATGCTCACCCCCGGTTGCGGCATAGCCCGCGGCCAGCGCGCTCAGCGCCAGTCCGTTCCAGGCGGCGAGACCCTTGTCGTCCGGTAGCAGCGAGCGGCTGGCGCGGACCATGAGTAATTTCTCCCGTGCCACTGCCAGCACCTGTTCAAGCCGGGTTTCGCTCCAGCCCAGGCGTCTGGCGACAGCGGCAGGGCTGTCCTGCCAGCGTGGCAGGCGACCGTACTCCGAGTGCGCATCCTGCTCGTCAAGCCATGCGGCTCTGACCGCTTTCAACTGCTCTGCATTCAGCAGCTTTTGCAGCGCCGCATCCTTCCATAGATAGTAAAAACCTTCCCGGCCCTGCTCATCGACCGCAGAGAAACTGGCTATGAAGTAACCTTCACTGCGCCACATGTCACGCAGCATAAAGTCCAGGGTACCCAGTCCGATTTGCCGGTAGCGGTTTGACTGAAACAGCCTGGCGGCCTGCAGATAGAGCACCGCCAGCCGGGCATTGTCGTAGAGCATTTTCTCGTAATGCGGAACCTGCCAGTCCGGGTCGGTGACGTAGCGGAAAAAACCTCCGCCGAGCTCATCGTGCATCCCCTGGCTCGCCATGCGGTCGAGGGTCAGCCGGATAAACTCATCCTGCGACCGGTCATCCAGCTGTTCGCGCATCCACAGCAGTGCACGCAACTGGGACACCATGGGGAACTTGTTCTGCTGTCCAAACCCGCCCGCCAGCTCGTCGCTGAGCTGACCGGTCTGCATCTGCATGGTATGTGCCGCCGAACTTCTGGCCAGCTTCCTGTCAGCGCCTGACTTGCTGCGTATTTTCTGCCACTCGGCCAGTGCTTCGCGCGCCAGCTGCCGTATCTGATCAGGATCATCCTCCCAGCGCTGACGGAGGTTATCGAGCATCAGGTAAAACTGTTGCTTCGGGGCATAGGTCATACCGACAATGGGATAACCTTCCGGGGTCAGGAATACATTCAGTGGCCAGCCCGCGTTGCCGCGTGTCAATTGCACAAACTCTATAAGGTGTGCATCCAGCGCGGGATCCAGTTCGCGATCGACCTTGACCGGGATGAAATGCTCATTGAGCATTTTTGCCAGCACCGGGTCGCGGTAACTCTCGCGCTGCATGACGTGACACCAGTGACAGGAGAAATAGCCGATGGAAACCAGCAGCGGCCGGTTCAGCTCACGCGCCTTGTCCAGCGTTTCGCGACTCCAGACCTGCCAGTGTACCGGGTCGTCGCCGTGCATGGCCAGATAGGGGGAAGGGTGATCGGCCAGCCGGTTCTGCAACGGCGCAGCGGCGGATACACTGCCCGCCATGCCCACAACCAGACTGATGACAAGACCCCTGAACATGGCAGGGATCAGGTTCATCATTCCGGCTTCCGGTCTTCTTCTTCAGCGTCCAGGCGATCCAGTTCTGTCTCCATTTCCTCATCGGTGGGAGGTTCGTACTCCTCATGGCCAGAATCGTTACTGTCTTCCTCGTCGCGTTTGGGGGCAAACCGTTCGCCCAGGAATACGCCGACTTCAAACAGCAGCCACATGGGGAACGCCAGCAGGGTCTGGGAAATGATGTCCGGCGGTGTCAGCAGCATACCGATTACGAAGGCGCCAACGATGACATAGGCACGCTTTTCGCGCATCGCTTTCGGCGTCACTGCACCGGTCCATACCAACAACACCACCGCGATCGGTATTTCGAAAGCAACACCGAAAGCAAAAAACAGGGTCAGCACGAAATCCAGATAACGGCTGATGTCGGTCATCACCTCGACACCTTCTGGCGCGGTGCTGGTCAAAAAACCGAACACGAGTGGAAACACCGCAAAATAGGCGAAGGCAGCGCCGAGATAGAACAGGGCCGTACTCGATACCAGCAGTGGCAGGGTACGCTTGCGCTCGTGCTGGTACAGGCCGGGGGCGATAAAGCCCCATAACTGGTAAAGAATCACCGGCATGGCGATAAAAATCGACAGCACCAGCGCCAGTTTGAAGGGGGTAAAGAAAGGTGAGGCTACATCGATAGCCACCATGGAACTGCCTTCCGGCAGGTGCGCCATCAGGGGACCAGCGAGTTGTGTGAACAACCAGTTGGCAAACGGTACCAGGCCCAGGAAGATCACAATAACGACCAGCACAACACGTAACAGGCGGTCACGCAGTTCTATCAGATGGGAGATAAAAGGCTGTTCGTCGCCGTCTTCGGACGGCTGATTGTTATCCGCTTGCGTCATTCGGTTTTTGCGTCACGGCTTTATTTTCTTCTTCCGCTACCGGCTCGGCAAGGGACTCGCCAGCGCTGTGGATTGTCTTTTTGGTGTCTTCGATGATGTCGTACAAGCCGGGCGATTCCGCCTGTTTGGCCAGTGCCTTCTTCAGTTCGTCGGCGGCGATTTCGCGATCGATGTCAGCCTTGACGCTGGATACGAAACGACGCGCACGCCCCAGCCACAGGCCGGTAGTGCGCGCCACGCGCGGCAGGCGTTCCGGCCCGATCACCAACAACGCCACCACACCGATAATCGTCAGTTCCCAGAAGCCGATGTCGAACATCGCCAATCACCTTGCAGGCTAGTGCTCTAGACCTTGTCCTGTTTTTTGGAGGTAATTTCACCCTCGATGGTTTTGCCGCTGCCCTGGTCTTCGAGCTTGCCTTCATCGCTTTTAGCGCCATTTTCTTCTTTCATGGCCTGCCGGAAACCCTTGATCGCACCGCCCAGATCACCACCCACGTTACGCAGGCGCTTGGCGCCGAACAACACCAGAACAATGGCAAGGACAATCAACAGCTGCCAGATACTGATACCCATAAAACTCTCCTGTAACGGGAGCAGACATTAGATCTGCCCCCTGCTAAATGCTAGGAACCTTTACGCGCCGCTTTTTCTTCCAGGCCCGACAGGCCGAAGCGGCGTTCCAGTTCTTTCAATACCTTATCGGGATCCACACCCTGGTGGACCAGTAATACCAGGGTATGAAACCACAAATCCGCGGTTTCATAAACCAGCTGGTCGGTATTACCGCCTTTGGCGGCAATCACAGTCTCGGTGGCTTCCTCGCCCACCTTTTTAAGGATCGCGTCCAGTCCCTTGTGGTACAGGCCGGCAACATACGAGGCATCCGGATCAGCCTGCTTGCGCTGTTCCAGCACCCGCGCAAGCTGTTGAATGATCGCGTCCGACATATCAGCTTTTCCCGTACATTTCAGAAGGATCCTTCAATACCGGCTCGACCGTATTCCATTGCCCGTTCTCCAGGCGCTGGAAAAAACAGCTGCGCCTGCCGGTATGACAGGCGATGCCGCCCTTTTGTTCGACCTGCAGGATAATTACATCGTTATCGCAATCCAGGCGAATTTCCTTAACCTGTTGCTGGTTACCCGACTCTTCTCCCTTGTGCCAGAGTTTTTGCCGCGAGCGCGACCAGTAGACGGCATGATCGCCTTCCCCGGTCAGTTGCAGGGCTTCCCGGTTCATCCAGGCAACCATCAATACCCTGCCATCAGCGGCATCCTGGGCTATGACGGGCACCAGGCCGTCATCATTCCATTTAACCGCATCCAGCCAGGCGTCGCTCATAGCCGTACTTCGATACCGCGCCGTGCCATGTGCTGCTTGGCCTCGGCAATGCTGTACTCGCCAAAATGAAAAATACTGGCGGCCAGCACGGCATCTGCCTCTCCTTCGAGCACACCTTCAGCCAGATGCTCGAGCTTGCCCACGCCGCCGGAGGCAATCACCGGTACATCGACGGCTTCGCTGACGGCGCGCGTCAGCGCCAGATCAAAACCATTTTTGGTGCCATCCCGGTCCATGCTGGTGAGCAGAATCTCTCCGGCACCGTGGTTGACCATTTTTTGCGCCCATTCGATGGCATCTATCCCCGTAGGCTCGCGTCCGCCGTGGGTGAATATTTCCCAGCGCGGCGGCTTGCCGTCACCGCCCGGCTCGACCTGCTTGGCATCGATGGCGACAACAATACACTGCGAACCGAACCTGTCTGCGGCTTCGCGCACAAATTCCGGGTTGAACACCGCGGCGGTATTAATGGCGACCTTGTCCGCGCCGGCGTTGAGCATGCGGCGGATATCGGCCAGCTCGCGGATGCCGCCGCCCACGGTAAGCGGGATGAACACTTCGCCAGCCACCTGTTCCACCACGTGC
The DNA here is from genome assembly GCA_964634485.1 of uncultured Thiohalobacter sp. Lineage (GTDB taxonomy): Bacteria > Pseudomonadota > Gammaproteobacteria > DSM-19610 > DSM-19610 > Thiogranum. Next base: position 4,418 of record CAZWJB010000105.1, read on the forward strand.
ACCATGGTTTCACGCTGTTCGTGGCTGGCGGTGATATCCAGGAAGGTCAGCTCATCGGCACCCTCCTGGTCGTAGCGACGCGCAATTTCAACCGGATCGCCGGCGTCACGAATATCGACGAACTGCACGCCCTTTACGACGCGACCACCATCGACATCGAGACAGGGAATAATACGCTTGGCCAGTGACATTATTAACCGTCAACCAGTTTGTGCGCTTCGGCCAGATCGATAGCGCCTTCGTACAGGGCGCGACCAATGATGGCGCCGGTGATACCTTCGTCAGCCACGGCCTGCAGCGCCTTGATGTCGTCCAGTGTACTGATGCCGCCTGAAGCGATAACCGGGATACTGATCTCGCCGGCGAGTTTTGCCGTGGCTTCGACATTGACGCCCTGCATCATGCCGTCGCGGCTTATGTCGGTATAGATGATGGCTTCCACACCATCCCGTTCGAAATGCTGCGCCATAT
>CAZWJB010000106.1:0-4859 GCA_964634485.1 uncultured Thiohalobacter sp.
GCAACGCCTCATCTCCACGGTTTTGTACCGCCGCAATAATATCGCGCACCGTCTGTTCAACCTGACTGTCCGAGACCTCCTCCCAGGCTAGCAGAGCGTCAAGCTGTGCATGGAAATCGCCGGCCGAGCTGTCCAGGCGTTGAATCGCGAGGGTGCTCACGCGGCCTCTTCCTGTCTGCGCACTGCCTCGGCAATCTTATCGATGAAAGACTGCACACGGGCGTGCTTGCGCTTCATTGAAGCCTTGTTGACGACCAGTCTGGAACTGATATCTGCAATAGTATCCAGTGGCATGAGACCATTCGCCCTGAGGGTATTGCCGGTATCGACCACATCCACGATCAGGTCGGACAAGCCGACCAGCGGCGCCAGCTCCATGGAGCCGTACAGCTTGATAATTTCAACCTGCATGCCCTGTTCGGCAAAATATTCGCGTGCGCTGTTCACGTACTTGGTGGCGATACGCAGGCGTTGCGCCTGCTCTGACCAGGGCCCGCGACCAGCCACCATCAACCGGCAGCGCGCTATACGCAGGTCCAGTGGCTCGTACAGGCCGGCGCCGCCGTGTTCCATCAGCACGTCCTTGCCCGCCACGCCCAGATCCGCAGCGCCGTACTGGACATAGGTCGGCACGTCGGAAGCGCGGATAATGACCAGCTTCACGTCATCGTGATTGGTATCCAGAATCAGCTTGCGGCTGGTTTCGGGATCGTCGACCGCTTCGATACCGGCATACGCCAGCAACGGCAGGGTCTCTTTGAAGATGCGCCCTTTGGAGAGTGCAATAGTCAACTGTTCGGACATGCTCTGTGCCTGAGAGGGTGGTGCGTCGGAACTACTGAATCTGTTTTGCCGACTGTTCCGGGGTCAGGGTGCGAAACGATAATGCATGTACCGCGCCCTGCATGGCATCGCCCAGCGCTGCATAAACCATCTGGTGCTGCTGCACCCTGGATTTGCCTTCGAAAGCAGTGCTTACAATGGTAGCTTCGAAGTGATCGCCATCGCCCAGCACCGTGACCTGGGCCGAAGGAATTCCTGTTTCGATAAGCTTTTTAAGTTCGTCTGCCTGCATGTTGCTGCCCGTAATCGTTTGTCAGAGGGCGAATCATACTATACAAACAAAAACCTTAACAAAACCAACCAAAATCCTACCCGGCCGAAACGAAACCAGGGCATAGGAGAATTCTTTAATTCAGTCGCGCTGCAGGGGCAGCACCTGGTCCAGCGAACTGACCCGCGCCAGCGCCAGCATCTGGGCAGGCATATTGAAAAACCGGACCGTCTTTCCGGATTGCTGCGCCTGTCGCAGGCAGGCCACCAGCAGCGCCACGCCGGCGCTGTCCGAACGCTGTACGCCGCCCAGCTCGATATCCAGCACCTCGCGATCCGAAAACCGGTCACGGCAGTTGCGCCACAGGTCTGCTACCGAATCAAAATTCAGATCACCACTGATCGCCAGTCGGCCGTTATTCCCCTGCTGAATGTCCGCCTGCATAGTGGATGCGCCGCCCTTACGGACTATCGCCCTCGGCGCTGTTGAGCAGAAATTTGCCTACCAGTTTTTCCAGTACCAGCGCCGATGTCGTGAAGTCGATCTCGGAACCGTCTGCGAGCAATTCTTCAGATCCTCCCGGATCCAGCGCCACGTACTGCTCTCCCAGTAAACCGGCAGTATAAATACTCGCCACCGTATCCTCCGGGAACTGATCGTAGGCCTGGTCCACCTCCATGACAACAACGGCCTCATAACGCCGGTTGTCGTAATCGATGCTGGATATCCGTCCTACCAGGACGCCGCCTGCCACCACCGCTGAACGCACTTTCAATCCGCCTATATTGTCGAAACGTGCGGTAAGCGTGTAACTGCCGGCTGCCGAGAAGGTGCTCAGGTTACTCACTTTCATCGCCAGCACAAACAGCGCAGCGAGCCCGGCAGCGATGAGCATTCCGACCAGCAGTTCCGTAGTTTTGGTCTGTTTCATAGTCTTGCTAGTCTCCGAACATCAATGCGGTCAAAACGAAATCCAGGCCGAGCACGGCAAACGCTGAATAAACAACCGTGCGCGTGGTGGAGCGGCTGACACCCTCGGACGTCGGCACCGTATCGTAGCCTTCGAATACCGCAATCCAGGTGGCAACGAATCCGAATACTACGCTCTTGATGACGCCGTTATACACATCACCATACAGGTCCACCTTGGACTGCATCTGAGCCCAGTAAGCTCCCTCGTCCACACCCAGCAGGCCAACCCCGACGAAGTATCCCCCGTAAATACCCACCGCACTGAATATAGCGGCCAACAGCGGCATGGAGATAAAGCCGGCGATAAAACGTGGCGCGATCACGCGGTGAATCGGATCCACCGCCATCATTTCCATACCCGCCAGCTGTTCGGTGGCTTTCATCAGGCCTATTTCAGCGGTCAACGCCGACCCGGCCCGCCCGGCAAACAGCAGACCGGTAACCACCGGCCCCAGCTCGCGCACAATGGACAGGGCGACCACCACCCCCAGGGATTCCTCGGCGCCGAAATCCACCAGGGTATTGTAGCCCTGCAATGCCAGCACCATGCCGACAAACACGCCCGATACCACTATGATCGGCAGCGACAGCACACCCACCGAAAACAGTTGCGCAACCAGCAGCCGCGGCCGGGCCAGCACAGCAGGAATGCCGACCAGTATTTTCAGCAAAAACAGGTTGGAGCGCCCGAGCGTTTCGAAAAAACTGAAGCCGCTGCGGCCGAGTCCGCGTATCCATTCAAGCATTCAGCAGATCTTCCATATAATCCGGTGCCGGGTAGTGAAACGGGACGGGGCCATCCGGCAGGCCCTGCATGAACTGATTAACCCGGTCAGAGTCAGTGTTGCCCAGCGCCTCGGGGGTGCCCTGGCCGATCACTTTGCCCTGGGATATTACATATACATAGTCCGAGATTGCGGCGGTTTCCTGAACATCGTGGGACACGATAATACTGGTCAGACCGAGCGCATCGTTCAGCAAGCGAATCAGCTGCACCAGTACACCCATTGAAATCGGATCCTGTCCCGTGAAGGGCTCATCGTACATGATCATCATCGGATCCAGCGCCATAGCCCGCGCCAGCGCCACCCGCCGGGCCATACCACCGGACAGCTCGCTGGGCTGCAGATCGCGCGCACCTCTCAGGCCGACGGCCTGCAGTTTCATCAATACCAGATCGCGGATCATCGACTCCGGAAGTTCGGTGTGCTCGCGCAATGGGAAGGCTACGTTGTCGAACACCGTCAAGTCGGTCAGCAACGCGCCTGACTGGAACAGCATGCCCATGCGCCGCCGCAGGTCGTACAGGGCTTTCCTGCCGAGCTCGTGCACCTGCAGACCATCCACCTCGATACTGCCCTGGTCGGGAGCAAGCTGGCCGCCGATCAGACGCAGCAGGGTGGTCTTGCCGCTCCCGCTGGGACCCATGATGGCGGTCAGTTTGCCGCGCGGAATATCCAGATCCACGCCGTCAAATATCACGCGATCACCGCGTGCAAAGTGCAAGTCACGGATCTTGACCAGCGTTTCAGAGCCAGCGGAGGCGGTTGTTTCGGCACTGCTCTGCATTGTTGTTGTTTTACCATCCATGAAAAGAATTGCCGCATTATACGGAAACAAGCCGTATATCAGTAGCCCGAGCGGGTTTCTTCAGCGGCCTTCGGTTTTCTCCTTCCCGCAGCGCGCGCAGCGATAACAGGTCACCAGACGCCCCTGCCTGGTGTCAAAGGGCGTATTCACCACCACCCATTTGTGAAAACCACGCCGGCACAAGGTGTTGCCCTGGTGCTTTTTCGCAGCCCGTGGTTTTTTGAAGGGCACAACATTACCCATGCGAATGCTCCGGAACAATTTGCACATTTGTCCCCGTGTGTTTGAACCCGCTACTATACGCCACCTATGTGGGTGCAGATTGTCGCCATTTTTGCTGGTTTCGCTTTGCTGGTCTGGGGCGCAGACCGCTTTGTCATGGGCGCTGCTGCGAGTGCCCGCCTGCTGGGTGTATCCCCCCTGTTGATCGGCCTGACCATTGTCGGCTTCGGCACCTCGGCACCGGAAATACTGGTCTCGGCGGTCGCTTCCCTGCAGGGCAATCCCGGGCTGGCAATCGGCAATGCCATTGGCTCGAATATTACCAATATCGCGCTGATCCTCGGCGCCACGGCGCTGCTTGTGCCGCTGGCGGTCGATTCCGGAACCATGCGCCGCGAAATGCCCATACTTATCGGCACAACGGTATTCGCCTACCTGCTGCTGAGCGACGGCAAACTGGGTTTCGGAGATGGGCTGGCCCTGTTGTTCGGCCTGCTGGTTATGTTGGGCCTGGTCATCTACCTGGGCCTGTCATCACGCGACAGCAAGGATCCCATGGCGACGGAATTCGCTGCCGAGATCCCCACCAACCTGACACTGGCCCAGGCGCTGTTCTGGTTGCTGGTTGGCGGCATTGTATTGATGGTCGGCTCGCGGATACTGGTATGGGGCGCAGTGGCCATCGCCCAGCATTTTGGCGTCAGCGACCTCATTATCGGGCTGACTATCGTTGCTCTGGGTACCAGCCTGCCGGAACTGGCCGCAGCGATTGCCAGCGCGCTGAAAAACGAGCCGGATATTGCCATCGGCAATGTCATTGGCTCCAACATGTTCAATCTGCTTGCGGTACTCGGAATTCCGGGCATCATCAGCCCTTCTGTGGTCGATCCCGCGGTGCTCAGCAGAGATATGCCGATGATGGTGGCACTCACGGTGGCCATGCTGATGATGGCTTACGGATTCCACGGCAAGGGCCGCATCAATCGCCTGGAAGCCAGCTTGTTGCTGGCGGCCTATGCGG
>CAZWJB010000107.1:0-4859 GCA_964634485.1 uncultured Thiohalobacter sp.
AGAGGCACCACGCAAGAGCGCAGCCGCTGAGAGTGTCAGTGCGGCTGAAGATGCCCCTGAGACGCCGGTCGAAGATGCCCCTGAAGCGCCTGTCAAGGATGCAGGATCTACAGAAGAGGGTGCCAGCGCAGAGTAATGGCGCCTGGCCAGGGCGATGTGGATCAGCGCAATGAACTGGTTCTTACCGGTCAGCTGCTGAAGCCTGCAGAAATGCGGACAACTCCTGCCGGTATTCCCATAGCCCGATTTGTTCTCGCGCACAGTTCCAGGCGCAGTGAAGCCGGACAGATGCGTAACGTGGAATGCCGTATGTCGGTGGTGGCCAGTGGCCAGGCACTGACCGCCGGGATCAGCGACTGGTCTCCCGGCACCCGGATACAGGTGAAAGGCTTCCTGAGCCGCGCCGGTTACCGGGCACCGGACATGCGTATTGAATTGCATGCATTGGACATTAAAACCGTCAGTACCGACGGTTGAATATTTAAAGAGGTAACAACATGTCTCGTTTTTTTCGTCGCCGCAAATTCTGCCGGTTTACAGCAGAAGGCATAAAGGAAATTGATTACAAGGATCTTCAGACACTGAAGAACTATGTGAGCGAAACCGGCAAAATCGTTCCCAGCCGGATTACCGGTACCAAGGCCAGGTATCAGCGCCAGCTGGCGACTGCTATCAAGCGCGCGCGTTTTCTGGCGCTGCTGCCGTACTGCGATTCGCATAAAGGGTAATTACAATGGGGCCCGTGACCGGCCACGCAGGGTTTAGCTGATGCGCGCGTTGGCTGGTTTGATAGTTGCGGGTCCGTTGCAAGCGGTACTGGTCATTGCACTGTGTACTGTGCTGAGTTTTCTGGCGCCACCACTGACCTCTATTTTGAGTTACGGCGGCGCCGCAGCACTTGCGCTGTACAGCCTGCACGCAGGCGCAAGGCTCAGTGCACTGGTGTTGCTGGGTGCGGCGCTGGTAATCGGAGTCCTGACCGGGCTGGTCATGCAGCACGGTTTGGTGGTGGTGGCGACTTCACTGATGTTGTGGGTTCCGGCGTGGCTGGCCGCAGTCGTACTGCGCGAAACACGCTCGCTGGCGCTGGCGATGCTGGTGTTGAACGGCCTGGCGATGGCGGGTGTGCTGCTGGTTTTTATGGTATTCGGTGACCCGGGTCCGTGGTGGCTGGAGAACCTGCAGACGTTGATCGACAGTGTGGCGGAGCAGCAAGGGATTGATACTGCGTCACTAACCGAATTGGCTGCACAGGTCGCACCGTTTATGACAGGTGCGCTGGCCGCGGGCCTGAGTTTTGCCGTACTGGCCTGCCTGCTGCTGGGGCGCTGGTGGCAGTCATTACTGGTGAAACCCGGTGCGCTGCGTAAAGAGTTTTATGCGTTGCGTCTGAACCGGTTGCTGTCACTGCTTGGCCTGGCCATCATCGCGCTGGCGGCACTGAATTTTGGCATTTTCAGCACGCTGGCCCTGCAGTGGGCGCTGGTGGTGACGGTGCTGTTTCTGTTTGTGGGCCTGGCTGTGGTGCACGCCACACTGGCGAACCTGAAGGTAGCGCGCGGATGGTTGATCGCCATTTATGTATTGATGAGCCTGTTACCGCAGGCGCTGTTGTTGGTGGTAGTGGTCGGCATGCTGGATCCCTGGCTGGATCTGCGCCGCAGGACAGCGAAAGCTGAAACGAATTGATTTAAATTGAAGCCGTGTGCATAGGGTAGGGTAAAACGATGGAAGTCATACTGTTGGAAAAAGTGGAAAACCTCGGCAGCCTGGGTGACCGGGTAAATGTAAAGCCGGGTTACGGGCGCAATTTCCTGATTCCAGGTGGCAAGGCAACACCTGCCACCGAGGAACATATCAAGGCGTTTGAAGAACGCCGCGCCGAGCTGGAAAAGGCCGCGGGCGATGCGCAGGCGATGGCCGAGGTGCGCCGCGAAAAACTGGCTGGTATGAGTATTACCATACAGGCCCGAGCCGGTGAGGAAGGCAAGCTGTTTGGTTCCATCGGCACCGCCGATATTGCCGAAGCCATTGTCGCTGCCGGTGTCGAGGTTGAGCGCAGCGAAGTACGTCTGCCTGAAGGCGCGTTCAGGCAACTGGGCGAATACAGCGTGCTGGTGCATTTGCACACGGATGTAAACACCGAAATCGCGCTGGTCATCGAAGCAGAATAAGTAACCTTACAGTGCCTTGCCGCATTTGCGTGGCAAGGCATTGTTTTTCCGGGATACAGGAAACAAACCTGTAGCCGGCCTCCGTCATTCCGTTTCCTGCCGGCAAAGGCCCGCAAATTGAGTGCTTGAGCAAGGCCCGGCCACGCGAGTATGCTCTGTACTTCAGCATGCCGGTTTCAGTTAATTAACGTTACAGTCGGAGGATGGATGCCGGAAACGGTTCAGGCGACAAACGCGGTCGAATTCAGCAGCGACCGCCAGAAAGTCCCTCCCCATTCCCTGCAGGCCGAGCAGTCCCTGCTGGGTGGTCTGCTGCTGGATAACCGCGCCTGGGACGAGATTGCCGACCTGGTCGGCGAAGCCGATTTCTACCGGCGCGATCACCGCATGATCTTCAACGCCAGCAGGCAGCTGATCGAGCGCGGTGACCCCTGTGATGTCATTACCCTGTCCGAATGGCTGGAATCCCAGGGCCAGCTCAATGACACCGGGGGGCTGGCCTACCTCGGCACGCTGGCCAAGGATACGCCCAGTGCAGCCAATATTTGCGCCTACGCCAAAATTGTGCGCGAAAACTCGGTGTTGCGTCAGCTGGCCGAAGTCGGAACTGAAATCGCCAACAGCGCCTATTTTACCGAAGGCCGGGATTCCGTGGCCCTGCTGGACAGTGCCGAGCAGCTGGTGTTCCGTATTGCCGAACAGGGCAATGCGCGCGGCCCCGGGTTTGAGAGTATCCGCGACCTGCTGACCAAAGCCGTCGACCGTATCGATGAATTATTCCACCAGGATAATCCGCTGACCGGTATCGCCACCGGCTTTACCGACATCGATGATATGACCGCCGGCTTGCAGGCATCCGATCTCATTATCGTTGCCGGCCGCCCCTCAATGGGCAAGACCACCTTCGCCATGAATATCGCCGAACACGCAGCCATCAAGGACGGCAGGGCGGTGGCGGTGTTCAGCATGGAAATGCCGGGCGAGCAGCTCGCCATGCGGCTGATGTCTTCTCTGGGCCGGATTGATCAGACCAAGGTGCGTACCGGCAAGCTGGACGATGACGACTGGCCGCGTCTGACTTCGGCGGTCAGCATCCTTTCGGAAGCTCCCTTGTTTATTGACGATACCCCCGCACTGAGTCCGACCGAGCTGCGCGCCCGCGCACGGCGACTGAAGCGAGAACACAATCTTGGTCTGATTGTTATCGATTACCTGCAGTTGATGCAGGTGCCGGGTAATAAGGAAAACCGGACCGGCGAGATCTCGGAGATTTCCCGTTCGCTGAAAGCGCTGGCCAAGGAACTCAAGGTGCCGGTAATCGCCCTGTCGCAGCTGAACCGCAGTCTGGAACAGCGCCCCAACAAGCGCCCGGTGATGTCCGATCTGAGAGAGTCCGGTGCCATCGAGCAGGACGCTGACGTCATCATGTTTATCTATCGTGATGAAGTCTATGACGAAGACAGCCCGGATAAAGGGACGGCGGAAATCATAATCGGCAAACAGCGTAACGGTCCGATCGGTGTGCGCCGTCTGACCTTCCTCGGTAAGCACACCCGCTTCGAGAATTTTACCGCTGCCGAGTCTTACTCAAGCGAGGACTATGCATGACACGCCCGGTTCGGGCGCGTATCAATTTGCAGGCACTCGCGCATAACCTCTCCCTGGCACGCAAGGCTGCACCCGACAGCCGTATCATGGCGGTGATCAAGGCTAATGCCTATGGACATGGCGCGATTCCGGTAGCGCGTGCACTGGCCGGCGCGGACGCCTTCGCGGTTGCCAGTGTCGAAGAAGCCATGCAATTGCGCGAAGCCGGCATCAGGCACGAGATCGTGCTGCTGGAAGGCGTGTTCGATCCCGGCGAACTGGAACTTGCCGTGACCCATCAATTACAGCTGGTGGTGCACTGTGAGGAACAGGTGCGCTGGCTGGAAAAGTTTCGCTCCGGCGCTTCGGTGCACCTGTGGCTGAAAGTCGATACCGGAATGAACCGTCTTGGTTTCGCGCCCGATGTTGCCCAGGCCATGTGGCAGCGCCTGCAGCGTATCAGCTATGTAAAGACCGGTGGTCTTCGCTGGATGTCGCACCTGGCCTGTGCCGATGACGTTGCCGATTCCGCCAATGACCGACAGCTGGCCCGTTTTGCTGATGTCATGCGCTTTTCTGAAAGCCTGCAAGGTGCTGCGGTCGAGGGTTCGCTGGCGAATTCCGCTGCGTTGCTGACGCGGCCGGATATGCACTTTGACTGGGTGCGTCCCGGCATCATGCTGTACGGCGCATCGCCGCTGTTGCCGGAACATAAACTCAGTGTCGAGCTGCGCCCGGTGATGACGCTGGAATCGAAACTGATCGCGGTACACCAGCGGCACAGGGATGACGTGATCGGCTATGGTCAGACCTGGACCTGTCCCGAAGATATGCCGGTGGGAGTGGTGGCTGCCGGTTATGGTGACGGCTATCCGCGACATGCACCCAATGAAACACCGCTGCTGGTCAACGGCAAGCCGGTGGCACTGCTCGGCAGGGTGTCGATGGATATGCTGTGCGTGGATCTGCGCAGTCAGCCACAGGCGCAGCCCGGTGACCCGGTGGTGCTGTGGGGCGATGGCCTGCCGGTAGAAGCGGTTGCTGAACGGGCCGGTACCATCAGTTATGAATTGTTCTGCAACCTGTCGGCCCGGGTGC
>CAZWJB010000108.1:0-4851 GCA_964634485.1 uncultured Thiohalobacter sp.
ACATAGAACAGCATGGCGTCCAGTGCGGAAAATACGCCGATCATCAGGCCTTCCATAATCAGGAAAGACGCCATGTACTGCGCCGGACGCTCCTTGATGACCTCCCAGCCGGACAATATCACCAGCACACTGGTGAAGCTGGTAAGGAGAATCAGCGGCAGGGAAATGCCGTCAATACCGAGCTGATAATATATGTTGAATGTCGGCACCCAGGACGCTTTTTCCTGGAACTGCATGTCTGCCGTGCTGACATCAAAGCCGGTATACAACAGCAGGCTGGTCAGGAACGTGATCATGGCAACAGCCAGTGCCAGTGGCCGCGGGTTCAGGTTCGGCCACTGACTGGTGGCGAGCACCAGCAGGCCGCCGATTATCGGCATCCAGATCACCAGACTGAGCAATGGAAAATCACCCATCAACAAACCCTTTTATTAAAATCGTCATGCACCCGGCGCGAACCAGATGAACCAGCTCAACAGCACCAGCAGACCGATTATCATGCTGAACGCATAGTGGTACAGGTAACCGGTCTGCATATGTCGCACAATGCCGGATACCCAGCCCACCAGCCTGGCACTGCCGTTCACCAGTAGACCGTCGATCAGCAGCACGTCACCCATCTTCCACAGGGTCCAGCCGGTGCCGCGCGCACCGCCGGCAAAGAAAATCTCGTTGAAGCGGTCAAAGCCGTACTTGTTGACCAGTATGCGGTAGATCAACTGGAAGCGTTGCGCCAGCTGATCTGCAATCGATGGCTTCTGCGTGTACACGTACCAGGCTGTACCCAGACCCGCTATGGCCAGCCAGAATACCGGGCCCATCAGCCCGTGCAGGATAAATGCACTGACGCCGTGATACTCCTCGGCAAGGTGCCCCACCACATCGTGCTCCGGGCTGACAAAAATAGCGCTGCCGAAAAAGTCGCCGAACACAATCGGGTCGATCCAGTAACCCGCGACCACGGACGGGATGGCTAGCAGGATCAGGGGCATGGTCACCACGGCCGGCGGTTCGTGCAAGTGTGATCGGGTGTGCGCGTCAAACCGTTCTTCGCCGTGGAATGTCAGAAAGAACAGGCGGAAAGTGTACAGACCTGTGATAAACACCCCGGACAGCACGGCAACGTAGGCAATGCCCGAGCCTGCGATGTTCGAGGCGTGCACCGCCTCGATGATCGTATCCTTGGAGAAGAATCCGGAGAAACCCGGAAAACCGATCAACGCCAGTGAACCCACCAGCGAAGTCCAGTAGGTAATGGGCAGGTATTTCCTCAGGCCGCCCATCTTGCGTATGTCCTGTTCATGATGCATGGCGATAATGACGGAGCCCGCGGCCAGGAACAGCAGCGCCTTGAAGAAGGCATGCGTCATCAGGTGGAAGATACCCACCGAGTAGGCCGACGCCCCCAGCGCCACGGTCATGTAGCCCAGCTGCGACAGTGTCGAGTAGGCAATCACGCGCTTGATATCGTTCTGCACCACCCCGAGGAAGCCCATGAACAGCGCGGTGATGGCACCGATCACCAGCACGAAGCTCAAAGCAGTCTCCGACAGCTCGAACAACGGCGACATGCGCGCCACCATAAAGATACCCGCGGTCACCATGGTGGCGGCATGGATCAATGCCGAGATCGGCGTCGGACCTTCCATGGAATCGGGCAGCCACACGTGCAACGGTACCTGTGCCGACTTGGCCATGGCGCCGATGAACAGCAGGATGCAGATTACTGTCAACGCAGACCACTCCGTGCCGGGGAAAATCTGCAGGGTGCTATCGGCCATGGACGGTGCCGCGGCAAACACCTCGGCATAATCCAGCGTGTTAAAAAGCATGGCGATAGCAGCAATGCCCAACACAAAACCGAAGTCACCGACACGGTTAACCAGGAAGGCCTTGAGGTTTGCATAGATGGCCGTAGGCTTCTTGTACCAGAAACCGATCAACAGGTAGGACACCAGCCCCACTGCTTCCCAGCCAAAGAACAACTGCATGAAGTTGTTGGACATGACCAGCATCAGCATCGAGAAAGTGAACAACGCGATATAGCTGAAGAAACGCTGGTAACCCGGATCATCGCTCATGTAGCCGATAGTGTAGATGTGCACCATCAGCGAGACGAAGGTAACTACCAGCAACATCAGGGTCGTCAGCCGGTCGACCAGGAATCCGACCTGCATATTGAAACCTTCGGACACCATCCAGGTGTATACCGGTCCGTTAAACGGCTCACCGCCATCGATAACCATGTACTTGAAAACAAAAACCGAGAGCACGAACGAAGTCGCCACACCCAGGATAGTCACCCAGTGCGCACCGGAACGGCCGATCATCCTGCCAAACAGACCGGCGAGGATAGCGCCGATCAGGGGCGCGAGGACGATGGTAAGGTAGACATTCTCCACGGCGCTTATCCTTTCAGACTATCCAGGTCATCGACGTCGATGGTGTGGCGATTGCGGAACAGCACCACCAGGATCGCCAGGCCGATGGCCGTTTCTGCCGCGGCAACCGTGAGAATAAAGAACACAAACACCTGGCCGGAGATATCGGACATAAAATGCGAGAAGGCGATAAAGTTGGTATTCACCGCCAGCAACATCAGCTCGATACACATCAGCAGGATGATGACGTTCTTGCGGTTAATGAAAATACCGGTCACGCTCAGACCGAACAACACCGCACCAAGAATCAGAAAATCAGCAAGTACCATAGCGTTTTACGGAAGTGACCGGATCAGTCCTTCGTTTCCGCCTCCATTTTCACAATGCGTACGCGGTCCACACTGCGTACCTTGACCTGCTCGGCAGGATTCTGGGTCTTGGTTCCGGCCCGCCTGCGCATGGTCAGCACGATGGCTGCAATAATCGCCACCACCAGTATCACCGAAGCGATTTCGAACGGATATACATAGTCGGTATACAGCACGCTGCCAAGTTCACGGGTATTGCTGTATTCCGCCCCGCGAGCTACCGGCGTCGGCATGCGTTCGGCGTCGAAGTATTTGCTGCGCACTACCAGGTACATCTCGAAGACCAACAGGCCGGCAACCGTCAAACCAACCGGCAGGTTCCTGATAAAGCCTTCCTTGATGGGCGAGGTATTCATATCAAGCATCATCACCACGAACACGAACAGCACCATCACCGCACCTACGTACACCAGCACCAGCACAATGGCGAGGAACTCGGCTTCCAGCAACAGCCACAGACCTGCGCAGGTAAAAAACGCCAGCACCAGGTGCAGCACGGCGAGCACCGAGTTGCGTACCGTAATGACGCGCGTGGCGGCGTATACCAGGATCGCTGCGAAAGTGTAAAAAACAAGTTTTTCAAAAGCCATTGTGTCTACCTGAACATCGCATCGGCAGCCCGATCCGCTGCAATCTGTTCTTCGTATTTGTCGCCCATGGCCAGGAGCTTGTCCTTGGTCATGATGTTCTCACCGCGATTTTCAAAGTGATATTCATACACGCGCGTTTCCACGATGGAGTCCACCGGGCAGGATTCCTCGCAGAAACCGCAGTAAATACATTTGAACAGGTCAATATCGTAACGCGTGGTACGTCGCGTACCATCCTCGCGCGGCTCGGCTTCAATAGTGATCGCCAGCGCCGGGCACACGGCCTCGCACAGCTTGCAGGCAATGCAGCGTTCTTCACCGTTCGGATAGCGGCGCAATGCGTGCAGGCCACGGAAGCGGTGTGACTGGGGTGTTTTCTCTTCCGGGTACTGCACGGTGATCTTTTTCGAGAACATGTGCTTGCCGGTCAGGCGCATGCCCTTGAGCAGTTCCCAGAGCAGCAGACTTTTCACCTGGTGTTTGATGGCAGGAATCATGGCATTTGCCTCAATCGAACCAGGGGCCCAGGCCGCCGACAACAGCAGCGCCCTCGACAGCCAGCCAGAAAATGGTCCAGGGTATAAATATCTTCCAGCCCAGGCGCATGATCTGGTCATAGCGATAACGCGGAAAAGTGGCGCGGAACCATAGATAAAAGAACAGGAACAGCGATGTTTTCAGCACCAGCCAGACCATGCCGGGCACCCAGCTGAACATGGGTTCGAGTACCGGTATACCTTCAAACGGTGACAGCCAGCCGCCCATGAACACCAGCGCAGCCAGCGCCGCGATAAGGATCATATTGGCATATTCAGCAAGGAAGAATATGGCAAACACCATGCCCGAGTATTCAATGTGGAAACCGGCGACGATTTCCGACTCGCCTTCCGCCACATCGAAGGGCGCACGGTTGGTCTCGGCGACACCGGAGAGAAAGTAAATCACAAACAGCGGGAACAGCGGTAACCAGTACCAGTGCAGAAAACTCCCCTGCTGTCCTTGGACAATATCCCCCAGGTTAATGCTGCCGGCAGCCATCAACACACCCACCAGCGCGAAGCCCATGGCAATTTCGTAAGACACCATCTGCGCCGCAGCACGCATGGTACTCATAAATGCGTACTTGGAGTTGGAGGCCCAACCGGCAATGATGACGCCATACACGCCAGTCGAGGACAACGCCAGGATATACAACAGGCTGGCATCCACATCCGCCAGTACCAGACCGTCCGAGAACGGCACCACGGCCCAGGCCGCCAGTGCAGGCGCGATCACCAGGGTCGGTGCAAGCACGAACAGATAGGGATTGGCTTTCGAAGGAACAATGATTTCCTTGAACATCAGCTTGAGCGCATCGGCGATCGGCTGCAACCAGCCACGCGGCCCGACACGGTTGGGACCGATGCGCAACTGCATATAGCCAATGACCTTGCGCTCGGCATAGGTCACGTAGGCGACGCAAAGCATCAGCGGCAGGATGATGATCAGGATCTTGGCGAGAATGATACCGCC
>CAZWJB010000109.1:0-4835 GCA_964634485.1 uncultured Thiohalobacter sp.
ACAAAACGATGCGGAAAGGTGAAATCATGCATTACACAAAAGAACAATTAGCCGAACTCGATATATTGATTTATTACAGCCTCGATACCACCAACCAGGGCATCAAGGTCCATTCAACCGCAGACAGGGGAAAAATCGAAGCCGTGCAACGCCTGTACGAGAAAGGCCTGGTCACGCAAAAAGATGGCGGTTACCTGACAGAGTTGGGCAGAAAAGCCGCCGAACACGCCCAGGCACTTATATTGATGCTGGCACCGCATAAACATCGCATGGCAAGCTGAGTTCGAGAAAATTGCCCTCTGCCCCCCTTTTTAGCAAAATTTCAGCTATAATGCGGCCTTAAGCCTTGGTGCACTTCGGTCTGCACCTGTTTTTATAGCGGTAATCCTTCCCGATTCACCTCGAAAAACACACAAAGTTTCCGCCTAGACCGTCCCAAACCATGTGTATTGGGTAGGCCGATCCCTGGAGAACATCGAAGCATGTCATTTGAATCCCTCGGCCTCAGGGCCGAATTACTCCGTGCTGTATCCGAAAAAGGCTATAGCGACCCTACCCCGATACAGCGGCAGGCCATCCCCATCATCCTCGAAGGTCAGGACATCATGGGTGGTGCGCAGACGGGTACGGGCAAAACCGCCGGTTTCACTCTGCCGTTATTACAAAGATTAATGTCCTCCGGAAAACCGGGGAAAGGCCGTCGCGTAATCCGCGCCCTGGTGCTTACCCCGACCCGGGAGCTGGCCGCCCAGGTGAGCGAAAGCGTGGACACCTATGGTAAACACCTGCCATTGAAATCCACCGTGGTTTTTGGTGGTGTGAGCATCAACCCGCAAAAACAGAAGCTCATCAGGGGTGTGGATATCCTGGTAGCAACCCCGGGCAGATTACTGGATCACGTCGGCCAGAACTCGGTTAACCTTTCAAAGGTGGATATCCTGGTACTCGACGAAGCCGATCGTATGCTCGACATGGGTTTTATTCGCGATATCCGCAAGGTTCTCGCATTGTTGCCCAAACAGAAACAGACATTACTATTCTCAGCCACCTTCTCGACTGAAATCAAACAACTGGCAAACAACCTGCTCAAGTCACCTGCCCTGATAGAAGTGGCCCGGCGTAATACCGCTGCAGAAAGTGTCACACAGGTCATTCATCCGGTAGACAAAGTTCGTAAACGCGAACTGCTTTCCTATCTGATTGGTTCGAACAACTGGCGGCAGGTACTGGTATTCACCCGCACCAAGCACGGCGCCAACCGTCTTTCCAAACAGCTGGTGTCCGATGGCATCGTAGCCACCGCGATTCATGGCAACAAGAGCCAGGGCGCGCGTACCAGGGCACTGGCAGAATTTAAATCCGGCGAGGTGCGCGTACTGGTGGCAACGGATATTGCTGCGCGCGGACTGGACATTGATCAATTGCCACACGTAGTGAATTTTGAATTGCCTAACGTAGCGGAAGATTACATTCACCGCATTGGCCGAACGGGTCGTGCCGGCCATGAAGGTGAAGCCATGTCACTGGTGTGTGTAGATGAACTGAAGTTACTTAAAGATATCGAACGCCTCGTAGAACGCGACATCCCCAGGGTGCAAATCGAAAATTTTGAACCCGACCCTTCCATCAAGCCGGAACCCATCAACAATGGCCGGGGCAGACAGCAAAAAGCCACGGGCAAACCGGCGGGAAACAGGGCGGCCTCACCCCGCAACGGTCAACGTCCGTCCGGCAACCGGCGTCCGGGCAACCAGAGCCACCAGGGTAATCGCGCACGCCGCAGCGCATAGGGATCGTATCGGGGAAAATCCTTCGCCGGTATGACGGGTTAATCAACTTTTTACATTCGGGACAAGACAGTGCTGACAACCGCAAATATCACCATGCAATTTGGCGCCAGGCCACTCTTTGAAAACGTCTCGGTCAAGTTTGGCGATGGCAATCGCTATGGCCTGATCGGAGCCAATGGCTGTGGGAAATCAACCTTCATGAAAATTCTGGGGACCGACCTGGAAGCCTCCGCCGGTAACGTCTCCAAAGACCCCCACGAACGTATCGGTAAATTGAAACAGGATCAGTTTGCTTACGAAGAATACAGCGTGGTCGACACCGTGGTCATGGGGCACGAGGAACTGTGGGCGGTCAAGTCAGAGCGCGATGCGATTTACGCTAACGCGGAGATGACCGAAGCAGACGGCATCCGGGCCGCCGAGCTTGAAGCTGAATTTGCGGAGATGGATGGCTACACTGCCGAAGCCCGCGCCGGCGAATTGTTACTGGGCGTGGGCATACCCATTGAGCAGCACTTTAGTCCCATGAGCGAAGTGGCGCCCGGCTGGAAATTACGGGCATTACTGGCACAGGTCCTGTTCTCTGAACCCGATATCATGCTGCTGGACGAACCCACCAACAACCTCGACATCAATGCCATTCGCTGGCTGGAAGGGGTGTTGAACGAACGCAACTGCACCATGATCATCATTTCCCACGACCGCCATTTCCTCAACAGCGTCTGTACCCACATGGCTGATCTGGATTACGGGGAAATACGCGTGTACCCCGGTTCTTATGATGAATACATGATCGCCGCAACGCAGGCGAACGAACGTTTATTGACCAATAATGCAAAGAAAAGGGCACAGGTCGCCGAACTCAAGGCTTTCGTCAGTCGATTCTCCGCGAACGCCTCGAAATCAAAGCAGGCGACTTCCCGCGCCAAACAAATCGACAAAATCAAGCTGGAAGAAGTGAAGCCGTCCAGCCGTCAGAACCCGTATATCCGTTTTAATGAAGATAAAAAACTGCATCGTCTGGCACTCGAACTGGAAGGTTTGGGTAAACGGTTTGATGAAGACCTGTTTACTGATCTCAGCCTCATGGTGACAGTGGGCGAACGTATCGCCGTGATCGGCCCTAACGGTATTGGAAAAACCACCCTGTTAAAATGCCTGATCGGTGATCTGGAGCCATCCGCCGGCACAGTGAAGTGGTCTGAAAATGCAGAAATCGGCTATTATGCACAGGATCACGCCGCTGACTTCGAAGAAGACAGATCCCTGTTCGACTGGATGAGTCAGTGGGGCAAAAAAAGCGATGATGAACAGGTTATTCGTGGCACACTGGGCCGCCTGCTGTTTTCCCAGGATGAGATCAACAAATCTGTCAACGTGATCTCCGGTGGCGAACAGGGCCGCATGTTATTTGGTAAGTTAATGCTGCGACGTCCCAATATCATGTTGCTGGACGAACCCACCAATCACCTGGATATGGAATCCATTGAATCACTGAACCTGGCCCTGGAAAATTACCCGGGTACGTTGATCTTCGTCAGTCATGACCGTGAATTCGTGTCCTCACTGGCGACACGCATTATCGAAATGACACCCACTGGTATCGTTGATTTCCACGGCACTTATGAAGATTACCTGCGCAGCCAGGACACGGAACAACGGAAAATCAAGGCATCTCGTTAACCGGTCCAAAAGTGAAAAAAATCGCTGTTTTTGCCGATGTTCAAAATATTTATTACACCACCCGACAGGCCTATGGGCGCCAGTTTGATTATCGGAAACTCTGGCAACGCATCGGTTTTGAAGGAGAGATTGTTTCTGCAACTGCGTACGCCATTCACCGCAATGATGACAAACAACTCAAATTCCAGGACGCCCTCAGACACATTGGCTTTACGGTAAAACTCAAGCCTTATATCCAGCGCAGTGACGGATCTGCAAAAGGAGACTGGGACGTTGGTATCGCCATTGATGTAATGGATACAGCAAAAGACGTTGATACCGTTGTATTACTGTCGGGCGATGGAGACTTCGACATGTTACTGGAAAAAATCAAAAAGGATTATGCCGTCAGTACCGAGGTCTATGGCGTGCCGGCACTCACAGCCAGATCTCTTGTTGACTCCGCCGATATCTTTCATCCTGTTGAAGAGGATTTATTGCTCCAGGCAGTACCGGTTACTTTTTCTCCAGCGTCCTGAATACAACATCAACTGTCAAATCCAGTTTTTGCAGGATGCCTGCCGCTTCCCTGCCCTCTTTAGTCGCTCTATAGAAATGTGGCGTCATTACAAGCAAATTATTGATTTGCTCATTATTGACTGCACCCGTTTTGAACTGAAGCTGCTGTCTGTCCACCATTGAAAACCCTGTTTTTTCAATACAGGAAATATCGGGTGGCCCCGTTTTTCTGACTTCGGTATAGATCACTTCCCTCATTTCCTTTAAATGATCGGGTCCGGGCTCAACGAGAACCACCTTGCCGTCTGCCTTCAATATTTTATTAAAGCCATCGAAACTATGGAATCCAAACACACATAAAATCATGTCAATACTGGCAGCTTCAACCGGCGGCTGTCTGTTGGTGCCAACGACCCAGCTTATCTGTTTGTTTCTTTTTGCTGCCCCGGCAATTGCGGCCTTCGATATATCCAGGCCAATAAAAGAGAGATCACCGCAACCGCTGGTATCCTTAAGACGGTTGAAAACATAGTCGAGGTAATAACCCTCACCACAACCCGCATCCATAAGGCAAATTTCTTTATCACCAGCGAGTTGCGCAAAAGAAATTCCGGCCAGTTTACTGGCTACAGGCTCATAAATTCCGGAATTTAATAATTGAGTTCTCGCTAAAACCATCTCTTTGCTGTCACCCGGCTGCTTCGATCTTTTATGCTGCACCGGCAACAGGTTCACATAGCCCTGACGGGCAACATCAAAAGTATGTCCATGCTCGCAAACCAGCTGTTTTTCACGGGGTTGCAGCCGGTCTCCATCAACAGGACAGGCCAGGTTATGTGCTTTTATAATATTCATATTTCATCA
>CAZWJB010000110.1:0-4824 GCA_964634485.1 uncultured Thiohalobacter sp.
CCCTGAATAATCAGATAGCGTTCCATGGTCTGGTGCAGGCAGTGCCATTTTGTGGTGACGCCCGGTTCCACCCGCGCGCGCGCGATGGAAACGTCAGGGTCGTCAGCATGATTGGCGACTTCCAGGATATAGCAGCCTTCCTGGAACCAGCATTCATCCTGTGCCTGGCTGTGCAGTATCTTTGCGTTCATTGCGCCACTTTACCCCATGTCACACTTCACAGGCAGCCTCAAGAGGCAGGGGCAGGAGAAGCTATGTGTTATTCTCGGATATTAACGCATTACCCCGGGAATCAGACACGCAGGAGATGTCAATGACTGAGTCCGCGCCTTTTTCGATACATGCCCTGGAACTGGGGCCCATGGAAAATTTTGTCTACCTGATTGAGGACAGGGCCAGTGGCCGGGCAGCGGTAGTCGATCCTGCCTGGGAGGTGCCACGGGTGCTGGATCTTGCCAGGCAGCACGGGGTGCGTATTACCGACATACTGTTAACGCACAGTCATCACGATCATATCAACGGCATAGAAGATGTCCTGCAGGCGCAGGATGCACAGCTGCACCTGTTGCAGGATGAAGCGCAATTCTGGGGTTCATATCTTGATATACCGACACTGCACCATGGAGGCGATCGCATTGCCCTGGGGGATACGGAAATTGAAGTGTTGCACACGCCGGGACATACCCCGGGCTCCGCCTGCTACCGGATTGCCGATCAGCTGATTACCGGCGATACGCTGTTTGTATTCGGTTGCGGCCGGTGTGATTTGCGCGGCGGTGATCCTGAGCAGATGTTCAACACGCTAAAGGACATGGAGCAAAGCCTCCCCGACAGCACGGTGATTCTGCCGGGTCACAACTATGCCGTGAAAAGCACGTCGACATTAAAGGAGCAGCGCGAAGGCAATCCCTTCATGCACTTCGACGACCCTGGCCGCTTTCTGCGATATCGTATGTTCTACCACGATAAACATCGCGATAGTCCCTACGGCCCGGTGTGCAAGGGCCACGAAATGCCTGCTGACGAAGCTTGAAAACGCTCCCGGACTTTCTGCGGCCCGGAATGCGGGTGCTGTCCATAGGGTTGAATCCCTCATTACCATCGGTGCAGGCGGGGTTTTATTTTGCCAATCCGCGCAACCGTTTCTGGAAAGTATTGAACGCCAGCGGTCTGCTCAGTGAACCGGTCGAGTCGGGCCCTGCAGCTATGGAGACCTTACTGAGACGTGAGGGTATGGGTTTCACTGACCTGGTGAAACGTCCGACGCGCGGTGCTGCCGATCTTAGAGCCGGCGACTATCGTACAGCTGCGCCCTGCCTGCGCAGGCTCATTGAAAAGTATCAGCCGCAGTGCGCCTGGTTTCATGGCAAGCTGGCGTACGGGTATTTCGTGCGTTATGGGGGTGTAACAGCGACTGACATTGAATGGGGGTTGCAGGCTCACAGCATAGGACAGTCAAGAATTTTTGTGACCCCCAACCCAAGTCCGGCCAATGCGGTGTTCTCCGTGGATGATCTGGTAACCGCGTACCGGCAGTTGGCAACGTATCTGCCTGGCGTTCGCGCAGAAACCAGGGTGTCCGAATAAGGGCTTGCCTGTATGTTTTGCCGGACAGTAATGCTGCTAATATTGTGAGACAGGTATTCGACGCCTGGGTTTGGCTGACAGGAGGACGTGTCTATGATCAGAAAAAACTGGCCCGTCCTGGCGGGTCTGATTAGCTGCCTGTTGCTGGCGGCCTGCCAGCAGCCGGGCTCCAGAAAGGGGTTCTATACCAGCCCGCTGCTGCCGGGCGACGAGGTCGAGGTACTGCAGACCATCACCGTTCCGTCGGGTATGGCGCGCATCTACCTGCAGCACGGCAAGACCATGAGTTACGGCAGCACCAACCAGTATGCGCCGTTCTGCTATTTTCTGCTGCGTGACCCGTTACCGGCCGAGCAACAGATCAAGCCAGGTGTGCTGGTTGTCGACTCGGTCTGGCTGGATGAGACGTCGGTCAGTTTCGAACGGCCGGTCAGGGTGGCCGCTGTGGGAATGCTCGCCAGCAGCAGCTATTCACCGATCGCTTACCAGTTTCACATCCGCCTCAGGTCACAACAGCAGGCGCCGTTGACGCTGGTCTGTTCCGGAGCTTTTGAGACGCCGGATACGGCGCAACCGATCCGTCTGCCGGAAGTGCGCGAGGTGCTGGGGGATTTTGCCGAAGTCAGGGTGAAGGCGGCGGCGCCTGCTCAGTGAACTTGTTCCAGCCGCCCTGTTTGCCGGGCGCCATATTCTGCCGGTTTTCGTACAGCAGGGTAATCATATCGGCAACCGCATTGGCAAAGTTGACGTTTGGATTGGCTGCGCAATAGCCCTCAAGCCAGTCGAGTATGTCAGCCATACTGCTGTCGCCGAGGATATTGTAGGTGCTGGCACCGGCATTATTGACCGCAGACAGGTAGCCGGCCAGCCAGTGGTGGTACCAGCGTTCAACACTCCCGCTACGGTCACGGGCAACCAGGTAGCCGGCACAGTTTTCTGTACCAACGCCGAATACGGCATATTGTTCGTCCATGTCCCTGGCTGTACTCGGCGGTGCGTGTATGAGTCCAAGCACGAGTACAGGCAGCAACAAAAAAAGCGGCATCCGGTTCATGAGAGTTTCCCTGGTTTCAGGCCCTGCATCGGCATTACGCGCCGGGCGCTTGAGTGCTTAACGCCGGATCCAGCGCAACCAGCGCCACAGGCTCAGCAAACTCGCCAGCGAACCGGCGACGTAGGTGAGGGCGGCCGCGGTGAGAATCTGCCGCGCAGCGCGCTGATCCTGGTCCGATAGATAGCGTCCTGCCTCGAGCAGTGGCAAGGCGCGCCGGAAGCTGGCATCCCATTCCACCGGCAGAGTGATCAGGTGAACCAGTGCCGCCGAGCCGAAACTCGCCACACCGGCAGCCAGCATCAGCAATGCCGATGAGGGTGCGCGGGTCGCAGCGGCGACCAGCGGCGCCAGAATGAACAGCCCGTTCCCCAGTTGCTGTATGGTCTGAGCCAGTAACGCCAGGCGGGTGCGCCAGCGCAGGGGTGTATAGCCGAGCTTGTCCTGCAGAGCATGTCCCACTTCGTGGGCGGCTACGGTTATCGCCGTCAGTGATTTGCCGTTCAGTTTGTCGGGTGTCAGGCGCACCACCTTGCCGACAGGGTCGTAGTGATCGCCTGTATCGCTCGCTTCAAGCTGGATGGTCCCCAGCTGTAGCTGGTCAAGCAGGTGGCGTGCGAATTCACCGCCGGTGCCCGGAAAATCGCCTCTGGGCTGGCTGTGTCGCTTCAGTACTGCCTGTACCCAGAGCTGGGGACCGAACAGCAGCAGCAGAAGTAATAAAATACCGATCAGAATATGCATGTTACGGCGGGTGCAGGGGTTTTCCCGGCATTATTGCACAGTGAGCGGCTGTTTCCGGTTTGATCGATGGTTGGCAGGACAGGGCAGGTGTTCAGTAGCGACAGCCCGAACCTGAACTATACTCACAGTGAGATCTCGGGAAAGGAGGGTGCTGTCATGGCCATTGCAAGTCGTTTAGCGGATTATCTGATTGAACAGGATGCAGATTTTGAACTCATCAGCCATCCACATTCCTCCACCAGCATGGAATCGGCGCAGCTCGCACATGTGCCGGGTGCGCTGCTCGCCAAATCGGTGGTGCTGGAGGATGATCGAGGTTACCTGCTCGCTGTAATACCGGCCAGTTGCAAGCTGGATCTTGGTGAACTGCACCGCCAGACCAACCGGAACCTGGGGCTAGCTACAGAATACGAGCTTGGTGCCCTGTTCGAGGATTGCGAACCCGGTGCGGTTCCGCCCTTTGGTGGCGTTTATGACGTTGAAACCATACTCGACGAAACTCTGGCGGAAGAGTCGGATATTTACTTCGAAGCCGGTGATCACGAGCAGCTTGTCCATGTCAGCGCGGAAACATTCGAAATGCTGATGGGGGATGTTCAGCACTCAGGATTCAGCCGGCACATTTAGTCTGTTGAGGGCTGCTCAGGGTTTGACTGGTGCGCGCCCGATCGAATAGTAGGTGAACCCCTTTTTAGAAAGAAAATCAGGGTCATACAGGTTGCGGCCATCGAAAATCACCGGCTCTTTCAGCTGCGTGCGAAGCTGCTCAAAATCCGGGCTGCGGAACTGGTTCCACTCGGTAATGACCACCAGGGCATCCGCACCCTGCAGCGCAGCTTCGGGCGTTTCGCACAGGGTCAGGTCATCCCGTTCGCCATAGATGCGGCGGGTTTCCTCTGCAGCCTCGGGGTCAAAGGCACGCACCGAAGCGCCCTGTTCCCACAGGCTTTCCATCAGCACCCGGCTTGATGCTTCGCGCATATCGTCGGTATTGGGTTTGAAAGCCAGCCCCCACAGCGCGAAGGTCCTGCCCTTCAGCTGACCCCGGTAGTGGGCGGATATTTTTTCCGGAAGCCTGCGTTTCTGACGGAAGTTAACGGCTTCTACGGCGTGCAACAGTTCCGGCGAGTAGCCATTTTCCAGTGAAGTGCTTTCCAGGGCGCGGACATCTTTCGGGAAGCAGGAGCCGCCGTAACCGGCGCCGGGGTAGATAAACTGGTAGCCGATGCGTGGATCGGAGCCGATGCCGATACGCACCTTCTCGATGTCGGCACCCAGTTTTTCAGCGATGTTGGACAGCTCGTTCATGAAGCTGATCTTGGTAGCCAGCAGGGAGTTTGCTGCATACTTGGTGAGTTCAGCAGAGCGGATATCCATCGCCAGAATGCGTTCGTGGTTGCGGTTAAAGGGTGTGTAGAGTTCTCTCAGCAATTCTGTGGTTC
>CAZWJB010000111.1:0-4800 GCA_964634485.1 uncultured Thiohalobacter sp.
TTGCCATGCAGAATCTCTCTGCCGCGCTCGCCACGCGCAAACAGCAACAGCTTTACCGCACCCGGCAGACACTGGAAGGCGCGCAGGGTGTCCGTGTACAGATTGATGGACACGACTATCTGTCCTTTTGCAGCAATGATTATCTTGGCCTCGCCAATCACCCGCGCCTGATCGAGGCGCTGCAGGAAGGCGCCGAGCGTTTTGGTGTCGGCAGTGGTTCCGCCCATCTTGTGACCGGACACAGTTATGCCCACCAGGCGCTGGAAGAAGATCTCGCCGCGTTTACAGGGCGGCCCAGGGCATTGCTGTTTTCGACCGGCTACATGGCTAACCTTGGTGTTGTATCGGCGCTTGCCGGGCGGGGCGACTGTGTATTCGAGGATCGTCTGAATCATGCCTCCCTGATTGACGCTGCGGCGTTGAGTCATGCCCGGCTGATACGCTATCCCCATAACGATACGGTGAAGTTGCAGAAAAAAGTGTCCGGGGTCACCAGCGGGGTGCGGCTGATTGCCAGTGACGCGGTTTTCAGTATGGACGGTGATTGTGCACCGGTCGCAGGGCTGGCCCGGCTGGCAACGGATAATGACGCCTGGCTGCTGGTTGATGACGCGCATGGGTTCGGTGTATTGGGCGAAAACGGCAGGGGCTGGTTTCTGGATCAACTTTCTGAGGTGCCCGACAATGCACTGTTAATGGCGACCCTGGGCAAGGGCCTGGGTACCTTTGGCGCCTTTGTGGCGGGCAGCGAAGACTTGATCGAAACGCTGATCCAGCAGGCACGTACCTTTATATATACCACAGCGCCCCCACCAGCCATCGCCTGGGCAACCCGGACGGCATTGCAGCTGGTTCACGAAGGTGATCACTTGCGCGACAGGCTGCGTGAACTTGTGCAACGTTTTCGTAGCGGCGCGAGCGAGCTGGGATTACCGCTTATGGCCTCCGGGACACCGATTCAGCCATTACTGGTGGGTGATGCAGGTGCGGCACTGAAGTTGAGTGAGGGGCTGCGCAGGCGCGGCCTGCTTGTCACTGCGATTCGTCCGCCGACAGTCCCCAACGGTACCGCACGCTTGCGGATTACCCTTTCTGCGGCGCATGAACCCGTGCACGTCGACCGTTTGCTGGAGGCTATTGCCGTTTGCTTCGAGAGGGATACCTGTGCTGCACGTTGATGTCTATGGCGCCGGGCCCGATCTTGTCTTGCTGCACGGCTGGGGCATGCATGGCGGGATCTGGGCTGACTGGGCCGGGGAGCTGTCCAGCCGGTTCCGTGTGTGGGTCGTCGACCTGCCCGGGCACGGCAACAGTGACTACCAGGGGCAGGATACACTCGCTGCCTGGGCATCAGCAGTACAGGACGTTGTGCCCGCCAATGCCTGGTGGCTGGGCTGGTCGCTGGGCGGGCTGGTGTCAATGGCAGCACTTGCCGGTCAGCAACAAAGTATACGTGGCCTTGTGCTGTTGGCGACTACACCTCGCTTTGTGGCTTCCCAGGACTGGACGTCGGCTGTGGATGCAAGAATATTTGATCAGTTTGCACAACAGCTGCAAACCGATATTGATCGAACGCTGACCCGTTTTCTTTCCTTGCAGGTCAAAAGCGCGGATCGCAGTGCTGATACGCTGCGAAAACTCCGCGCTGGATTGAAGTGCAGGCTGGAAGCGGATATTGATTCGTTGTGCAGCGGCCTTCGCTTTCTTCAGGAATCAGATATGCGCCATGTACTGACGGACCCTGTTGCTCCCATCTACTGGTTGCTGGGTGAACGGGATACGCTGGTGCCACCGAAGGTGCGAAACAGCTTTCCGGATATTCCTTCCGCGTTGATTGAAGGTGCGGGGCATGCACCGTTTCTGTCACATCCCGGGCGTTGCAGTGAGCAACTGGAACGCTGGCTGTTGAAGGGCGAAAAGCGGGTGCACAATGCGGCAGGCTGAACAGTTCCCTGACAAATTGCTGGCACGCCGTAGTTTTGAATCTGCGGCAGAAGGGTATGACAAGGCTGCGGTGTTGCAACAGGAAGTGGGCTGTCGTCTCATGCAGCGTCTGGAACTCGTGAAGATCCAGCCGGAACGTATTCTTGATCTGGGCTCGGGTACCGGCCAATGTATTCCTGATTTGTTTGCGCGCTATAAAAAGGCCGATGTTGTTGCGCTGGATATCGCCCTGCCCATGCTGCGTCATGCGCGCCGACGCGGCCGCTGGTTGCGCAGGCCGCGCTGCGTGTGCGCGGATGCCGAGCGGCTGCCGTTTGCAGACAGCCGGTTCGACCTGGTGTTTTCCAATCTTATGTTGCAGTGGTGTGTGGATCTGGACGTTGTGTTCGCCGAGCTGCAGCGTGTGCTGAAGCCCGGCGGGTTATTGCTGTTTACCAGTTTTGGCCCCGATACCTTGCAGGAGCTGCGTGCGAGCTGGATGCAGGTCGATGGTTATAACCACGTCAATGCCTTCCAGGATATGCACGACGTCGGCGATGCGCTGTTGCAGGCGCGCTTCTCGGATCCGGTTATGGACGTGGAAAGGTTAACGGTAACCTACCCGGATGTGTGGCGGCTGATGCGAGAGCTAAAGCAGATCGGTGCACATAATGTTACCGCAGGCCGGCCGCGTGGCTTGACTGGCAAGGCGCATATGCAGCGGCTGGTCGAAGCCTACGAACATTACAGAAATAATAATGTGCTTCCCGCCAGTTACGAAGTTGTCAACGGACACGCATGGGCAACGCCCGCTGCGTACAGTATACCGGTTGAGGGGATAAAGAGACGATGACGCGCGGGTTTTTCATTACCGGCACCGATACCGGTGTGGGGAAAACAGCTGTCAGTCTGGGTTTGATGCGTGCCTTGCAGGCGCAGGGCCATGCAGTAGTGGGTATGAAGCCGGTTGCCAGCGGTTGTCATGTCACTGCCAACGGAATGGAAAATGATGATGCGCTGAGACTGCAGAGCCGATCGTCTTTTGACGTGAAGTATGGACAGGTAAACCCGTATGCATTCGAGTCCGCTATAGCGCCACATCTTGCTGCCCGGATCAATGGCGCGAGCATCCAGATATCAGTAATCAGGAAGCGTTTCTGCGAGTTGTCGGAGGGGATCGACTTTGTCGTGGTGGAGGGTGTGGGTGGCTGGCTGGTGCCCATCGATGCAGAACAGACCATGCAGGACGTAGCCATTGATCTCGGGCTGCCGGTCGTGCTGGTAGTGGCGATTCGCCTGGGCTGTTTGAATCATGCTTTGCTGACAGCGGCTGCGATCCGCAAGTCCGGCTTGCGGCTGGCGGGATGGGTTGCAAACCGTGTTGACCCGCAGTGCGTGCACCCGGATAAGCTTGTCACGGCACTGAATGAACGTCTGCCGGCGACATTGCTCGCGGACATTGGTTTTACAGAGGATAACGGTGTGATAGAAATGCAGGCCAGCCAGATGGATCTGGCGCCACTGATGCAGACTAGTTGAGTTTCTTTTTGACCTTGCGGATTTCCCTGGTGGCGGGTTCGTAACCGCCGTCCCGCGCCTTTTGCAGCCAGCTCAATGCCAGATTGTAGTCACGCTTGCGGTTGTTGGCGTACAGCTTGCCAAGCTGGTACTGGGCCGGCGGATAACCCTGATCCGCAGCTTTCATTAGCCAGGCCTCGGCATCGGTAGTGCTCTTGTCGACCCCCTGGCCCTTCAGGAAAAAGCTGCCTATCTTGTACTGTGCCTTGGCCAGACCCTGGTCGGCTGCCCTGCGGTACCATTCAAAGGCGAGTTCATCGTCGCTATCAACACCACGGCCTTTTTCGTAGCGGTAGCCGATGTCGTACTGTGCTTCAATATTGCCGTTTTCCGCTGCTGCCAGTTTGTGTTCGAACACCAGTTCGCCAGCGGCAAAACCAGCTGTGGATATCAGCAGGGCGATAATGATCGCGATATATTTCATATGTGCCATGTTTCGTTACCTCTCAAGATCCTGAAACCGGGCGTTCGTTGCGCAGCGATTCTCGCGAATCGTGACACGGTTCATAGAATATATTCGGCAGATGAACCAGTGGCTTGAGGGGCTGTTTACAGGTATCCGAGGTCAGGATGAGCTGGCTTCAGGCTGAAAATGCCATCTGCAGACCTGACAGAAGCTCCGTGACAATTAAACATTGCCGCAGTTTGCGCGCAATCTGGTTCCCGGGCCTGCGTTTACTGGTGGAATGTCAGGTTAAACAAGGGTGTTTGTGGTAGAGGGCCGGGCTGGCTTATGGCATGAATGTAAGAATTTAACTAAATAACGAAATACCAATTTACAACCCCCCGATATAGTTAAAATTTATAGCTATAAATTTTATTTCTTTTTGCACCCCTTTTGGGCAGTGCTGTAGCATGCGCTGGACCCGGGGAATTGAGGTATTTTCCTGCGGCGCAGGTTGCCGGTTTCAGAGGTGGCGGGTTGGTTGCAACCCAGTATGACAATAATCGTAACACCGACAGGTTTCCGGTACGGCCTGATTGTTCCTTGTCCTGGCGAAACAGCCTGCGTTTTTATGCCGGAATGGTAGTGGTGACTTTCGGTATTGCGATAGCGTTTGCCGTGCAAGGCGCCTGCCTCGGCGAGCCCGAAAAAGCGTATCTGGCGCGAGAGCTTGGCCAGGTAATACGCCTTGAGCACTGAATAATCAGGCCGGACGCCATACCTGAGCGTGCGGCAGTAAAGACAGAATAACGTATTAGGGTTTCGGTAAGGAGAGATGTTGGCATGTTGTTATCAAAAGTAAAACGATCGCTGACGGCGGTGGCGGGGCTCGCGCTGTTAGCCAATGCCGGAGG
>CAZWJB010000112.1:0-4756 GCA_964634485.1 uncultured Thiohalobacter sp.
TCTTTACTCTTGCGGTGCGCATGAAAACGAGTGATGGCCTGTGATGCGCGCTGGCGTAACTGCTGCCAGCCTTCTGTCAGCGATTCCCATGCACTGTCCAGTCCTTCTCCCAGATATGCCAGTGTGTTCATGGTGTTACCTCCTGACTGTTTAACTGTTGTTGTGCCCTCTAAATGGGGCTTCAAGACAAAAAATTCAATATAGCCGCGCTGGCTTGACAGGCTGGTACGACCGTCCTAGTCTATTAAGACGAACATACCAGTTTTATCATCGATGCGAGAGGGTTCCGCCCATGAAATCACTCAACGTACTGGTTACCGGCGCCAACGGGTTCGTCGGCAGTCATATTCTCGAAGCCCTGATGCAGTACGATGGGGTAACGCCTGTCGCCGCCTGTCGCGACCGGCGCAAACTGATTCCCGCCTTCAACGGCGAAGTTCGCGAGGGGGATCTGCGTGACAAGGACTATCCAGGTTCACTACTCGACGGTATTGACGTAGTGTGCCATGCCGCGGCCTGGACCTCGGCGTGGAATTTTGCCAGCGAGTCCGAGCGTCTGTTCCTGCGGCCTGCGCAGTCATTCATCGACCAGGCGTTGCAAAGCGGTATCTCACGCTTCATTTTCCTCAGTTCGACCAGCGTTGCAGCGCCCTACGCCTCGTCCGACCCCATGAGCCGGGCCGATGAACGCCGGCTGAAACTCTGGCCGCACATGCGCAACGTCGTACGCATTGAGAATTACATGCGCGACCGTGCCGACCGGGGTTGCACCATGATCTCGCTGCGCACCGGCCTGTTTGCTGGCCGGCGTTACGGTATTGGACTGTTGTCGTTACTGGTGCCGCGCCTTAAAACGCACCTTGTCCCCTGGGTCAAGGGCGGTACAACCGGCATGCCGATCATCGCCGGCGAGGATATCGGCGAGTCCTTCGCGCTGGCTGCTACGACAGCGGAGCTGGACGGTTACCAGGGTTTCAATATCGTCGGACCAACGGTGCCCACAGCACGCGAGGTTATCGATTTTCTGGCCGAGACATACGGGCTGCCCAGGCCGCATTTCGGCGTTCCCTTTGTTATCGCCTATCCCTTTGCGCGCACCATGGAATTGCTGGACCCGTTGTTACCCTGGGATCCGCTGGTTACGCGCAGCATCATTCACCTGCTGGAGGAAACGGGCGCAAGCAATGCGCGCGCTGCCGAGTTGCTGGGTTATCAACCCAAAGTGCACTGGAAGGATGCCATACGCATGCAGATGGACGAGATGGCTACACGGCAGAAAACACCCATGAAGATGTACAAGCCAATTACCTCCTGACACCGACGGCGTCCTGCGCACGGATAAAGTGCGTTTAAGGTCGGGCGTATATAGGGTAATCTGGAAAGCTGGTGTAACACGCAGCACAGCAATATAACCATGACCAGTAATCGCGGACAAACCCGGGGCGAAATTATCGAAGCCGCCAAGGCGCTTTTCTACCAGCGCGGTTACGCCCGGACGTCGTTCAGCGATATCGTCAACCACACCGGTATCCAGCGCGGCAATATCTACCACTATTTCAAGACCAAGGACGATATTCTCGACGCCGTCATCGAGCAGCGTGCCGGCGAGTTCCGGGCGGTGTTGTCTGCGTGGGACCGCGCGCTGCCCGATCCCCGTGATCGCCTGCGACGCTTCGTGCAGATGGTGGTCTCCAACAGGGAAGATCTTACCCGCTACGGCTGCCCGATCGGCTCGCTCAACACCGAACTCGGAAAGGAGACGTACACGCACAAGGAAAGCGCCAGACAGCTGTTCGACCTGTTTCGCGACTGGCTGACGGTACAGTTTAGCGCGCTGGACGATCCGCAACAGGCGCAGGTCCGCGCTATGCACTTGCTGGGGCGTGCCGAGGGGATCAGCCTCATGGGCCACGTATACAACGACCCCGACTTTATCGCCGCCGAAATGAGTATCATCGAACAGTGGATTGACGCGCTGTAAAAAAAGAGGTCGTGACGGATTCCTTTCCGACCTACAGCCAGATCATGCAGCCGGTTTCAAAGCGGTGACTCAACAGTTCGTGACAGGGGTACATGCGAATCTGGTAAAGCTGCAGGCCGGGTAATGGCGGGTCCAGGTCGAGCACAAAAAGTGTTTCGCCCGAGTCCAGTTTTTCGCTGGCCCTGAAGCCAAAATATTCGCTGGCCTGGAAAATATGGTGCTCGTCCTCGATACCGATTACGCACTCGAGGCGAACATCATCCGGCGACAGGTCGCCAAGCTGTGCGGCGACCTGGATAAGCACCTTGTCACCGGCAGTTACGGCATGCGTAACGTCGTCGACGCGTCGCAGGGAAACGGATGGCCACAGCTGCCGAATTTTCGCTTTCCAGCCAGCCAGCTCTTTTGCACCGTGGGAATGGTTTTTGGTCAGCGCGCGCCCCTGTTTTGCTGCCGGCCCGTAAAAACCTTCGATGTAGTCCATCACCATGCGTTGCGAATTGAACTGCGGAAGTGTGGATTTCATCGAAGCCTTGGACATATGCACCCAGCCTTCGGAGAAGCCATGGCCGTTGCGGTCATAGTAGAGCGGTATTACCTGGTGTTCGATGATGTCCATGAGTTCAATGGATTCTTCCTGGTTGCGGAATGCCGCATCATAGTGCTGCTCGTGTGGCGTGATGGCCCAGCCGTTCTCACCGTTGTAGCCCTCGCCCCACCAGCCATCCAGAACACTGAGGTTGATAACGCCGTTGATACCGGCTTTCTGCCCGGAAGTCCCACTGGCTTCCATCGGGTACTCCGGGGTGTTCAGCCAGACATCGACACCGGAGACCAGCTTGCGTCCCAGTGACAGGTCGTAGCCTTCCAGCAGCAGGATCTTGCCGATGAATTCAGGTCGGCGCGAGAACTCGTGTATCACCTGAATCAGTTCCTGTCCCGGTACATCGTTGGGGTGTGCTTTGCCGGCAAATACCAGCAACACAGGCCGTTGCGGATTGTTCAGCAGGCGTGCCAGACGTTCCGGGTCGGAGAATAGCAGGGTGGCGCGTTTGTAAGTGGCGAAGCGGCGCGCAAACCCGATAGTCAGGATATCCGCTTCGTGTGGACTGAGTATACGCGTGACGCGGTCAATATGGGCTTCACCACAGCGGTTTCGCCGGCACTGCAGTACCACGCGCCGGCGCACCTGGTTGAGAAGTTCAGATTTAAGCGACTGGCGCAGGCTCCAGAAACTGTGGTCCGGGATTTCATCAATGCGCTCCCAGTAGCTTTCGTTTAACAGTTCATTGCGCCACTGCATACCAAAGCGCATGTCGTACAGGTTGCTCCATTCATTGGCCAGGAAGGTCTGTACATGAACGCCGTTGGTCACCGAGCTCATGGGGTTTTCGTGTTCGGGGATCTGTGGCCACATGTAGCCTTCCATGCGCGAGGCTACTTCGCCATGAATTTTGCTGACCCCGTTATGGAAGCGGGAGCCGTTCAGCGCCAGTATCGTCTGGTTGAAACTGCCTTCGCTGGACGGGTTGGTGCCCAGCGCCAGAAACTCTTCCATCGACAATCCGAGCTGTTCGGCATAGTCGCTGAAATAGCTGGCCACCAGGCTGTGGTCGAAGATGTCGTGTCCGGCGGGAACAGGCGTATGGGTTGTAAATACAGTTGCACCCGCCACCTGTTCAATCGCACTGCCGTAGTCCAGCCCTGACGCCACCAGCTCCCGGCAACGCTCCAGCACCTGGAAGGCTGCGTGACCCTCGTTGATGTGCCAGACCGTGGGTTCAAGACCCAGCATGCGCAGGGCGCGCACGCCACCGATACCCAGGACTATTTCCTGCTGGATGCGCGTATTGATGTCGCCGCCATACAGCTGGTAGGTAATAGCGCGATCAGCCTCATCATTTTCGGGCAGGGCGCTATCGAGCAGATAGATGCGAATATGCCCCGCGCAGGCTTTCCAGATTTTCAGATGTACCGGGCGGCCGGGAAAATCAACCTGGACGCGTAATTCTTCGCCGTCTTCATTGGAGACCGGGGTCAACGGCAGCTGATCAAAATCGGTTGTGTTGTAGTGCGCAACCTGGTTCCCGTGTTCGTCGATGGTCTGGATAAAGTAGCCCTGACGGTAAAGCATACCGACAGCGACAAAAGGAAAGCCGAGATCGCTGGCCGCCTTGCAGTGGTCTCCGGCAAGAATGCCGAGGCCACCGGAGTAAATTGGAAGGCTTTCATGCAGGCCGAATTCGGCACAGAAATAAGCAACCAGGTCTTTTTTGTGGCTGAGAAACGGATCGATGCTTTTGCGCTGGTGTTCCTGGATATAGGAGTCGTAGCTGGTAAGTGCCCGGTTGTAGGCCTCCATATAAATACGGTCTTCGGCCGCTTCGTCCAGGCGTTGCTGGGAGACGCGGTGCAGGAATAACTTGGGGTTGTGGCCACAATTTTCCCACAACGCTGGATCCAGGCGAAAGAACAGCGAGCGAACGGAATGTTCCCAGCTGTACAGCAGGTCATTGGAAAGTTCATCGAGACGCCCGAGTTTCTCCGGAATTCGGGGTTGTACTTCCAGCGTAAATCGGGTCCCGGACATAATGTCTCCCATGAAAAATTCTCGGGGCGAACCAATAGAGAGTGGTGCCGAGGGTGGGAATCGAACCCACACTCTGTTGCCAGAACCGGATTTTGAATCCGGCGCGTCTACCAGTTCCGCCACCCCGGCTAAGGCGCGCCAGTATAAGGATTCCTGCGCCAGCCGCAACAATGATGAGCCCCGCC
>CAZWJB010000113.1:0-3340 GCA_964634485.1 uncultured Thiohalobacter sp.
CGTGCGCAGTCAAGACCACCACCGTCGCCAGCAGCAGGGCAAACGATGCCCGGCGCAATCCATCCCCGAACGAGAACCCGTCCAGATTAATCGGTGAATTACTCAGTTACAACTCCTTGTACTAATATTCCGTTTATGAATCATGACTTCCCGCCACCATACAAGCCCAGCGGGTTGTCAGGATCGATACCTTCCATGAAGGGAGTGCGCCGGTCTCTGTGCGTGACCTGGTAAACCACACCCATCCAGTTGCTCACCACTGCCTCGGCGGTATCATGCCAGGTATTATCCAGCCGCCGTTCGATCAGCTGCTCCGGAAACTCCGGCAGCTTGCCACGCCCGGCCAGCGCTGCATCGATACGGCTGCGGTATTCATTCAGCAACGCTTTCTCCCGGGTACGGAAGTAATTCCCGGGGAAAAGCGGGTAGTCACCCCGTTGCCGGCTTGTATACAGCCTGACTTCACGCTTATATTCCTTGAACAGCGATATGGTGTCGTACTCGGGGTGACCCTGGAAGAATACCACACGCAAGCCGTCCGCACTGGTCGCCAGGTGCACACCAACCTCCTCACTTTCTACCAGCACATGCAGGCCGGCAGCATCGAACTGCTGGCGGGTTACCGCGTTCCAGCGCGAGTGCGGGACATCGAAGCGCGTGTTGACGTCATTCACCAGCGGGTGTTTTTTATCAACGACCCGGTGCGGGAACACGCCCCATATTTTTTCCGGCTGCGGAACGCGATGCTGACCATAGCGGAACTGCAACATGGCGTGGGTAGCCAGACAGGAACACAGCGTGGACGTCACATTATCCACTGCCCAGTCAATAACATCGATCAGCGGCTTCCAGAACGGCTGATTTGCCAGTTCCGGTCCGCTAACATTAGCACCGGTAACAATCAGTGCATCCAGCCCTTCCGCTTTTATGTTGTCGAAAGGCTCATAGAATTCATCGACGTAGGCCTGCGCATCCGGACTGCGCTCCAGCTCCGGCAGGGTAAAAGGGTGCACATAAAACTGCGCGATCGGATTACTCTCGCCGATGAGGCGGAAGAACTGGCGCTCGGTAGCCGCCAGCGCGGCATCCGGCATCATATTCAACAGACCAATGTGCAGTTCGCGGATATCCTGCTGCGATGCCCGATTGGGTGGCAGCACACTGGTGCCTTCGCTGCGCAGGCGCTCGAAAGTCGGTAACTTGTTATGTGCAACCAGTGGCATCGATAATCCCTGTGCTACGGCGTACGACCAATAACGGTTTCAAGCAGTTCAAGGAAATCCGCCTCATCACGAACCTGCGCCACCTCCTGTGAGGTCACGGTATAGCCGTGCGGTTTTGCGATGGCCTCGTAACGCGGGATGCGCGAATGGAACAGGCGCGGGAATATCCAGCGGGTAAACTCATCCGGATCCATTTCAGCCGCATAGCTCAACCCGTTTTCCTGCAAATGGAGTTTCAGCTGTTCCTGGAGGAAAGCCGGCCGGTAATACAGCGGCTTGGGATCACTCTGCGCGCGCGCGATCAGTTTCTGTTCTTCTTCCTTGTCGGTAACCTGTATATAAAGTATCAGTGTATGCTCGACCAGCAGATCGATCACCGATGGTTCCTCGAGCTCGCAAAGACTGCCGCCCACGTCATTGACAAAATGCTGGTAGCCATAGATTTCCTGCGACTTGCGAATAAACTCGGGCACATCATTCATGGCCGCAATTTCCGCCTCGCGATACTGTGCCTGACGCTGTGTGAATTCTTCCAGCGCCACCCCGCCCAGCTCAGGGTTGCCCGGCTTGCCGACAAAACTCAGCACCGGCCCCAGGTCGTCAACTCTGATGTTGTTGTGGATATAGATCCAGTCCCGACGCAACAGGTCGCGCAGAAACGGCACCTGCATGGCCTGCTGCTTGATAAGATCCAGGATCGGCTCGTCCAGATAACGGGTGCCGATGCGGTAGTCACCGGAATAGTGGAACCAGTTGTGACCACAGAGCAAGCTCGACAGGTAGGTCTTGCCCACCCCGGACATGCCAAGCAAGGTTACTTTCTTGTTTTTCCAGGCACGGAAGCCGTCGCTGCTGAACTTCACCGTCGCTACTCCAGAAGATCGGAAAGCATTTGATTATGCAGCATTTACGACCATGCTGGAATAGCCGGACAGGAACACGCTGCGGACGCCCACCAGAGACAGGACTGATTCCATTAAATACGGAATTCCTGTATGGTGCGGGGCTTTTCTTCACACAATGAGCCGTTTGCGACGGCCAGAGGACGCATAATGCAGATCGAAGTGCAAAAGGTTGTCACCCTGAACTACACCCTGACCGACAACGAGGGTACCGTCATCGACGAATCCAGAGACAGCAGCTTCGCCTACCTGCACGGTGCCAGCAATATCATTCCCGGCCTTGAAAATGCGCTGACCGGCAAGAAGTCCGGTGACTCGCTGAGCGTGTCGGTAGCACCGGATGACGGATATGGCGAGCGCGACGCGGCAAGAACCCAGAGCGTACCGAAAAACATGTTTCCGGAAGACGCCGAGATTGAACCCGGTATGCAGTTTCATGCCCAGGGACCCGACGAAGAGACCATTGTGGTTACCGTTACCGAGGTGGAGGACGAGACTGTCACCGTGGACGGAAACCACCCGCTGGCCGGCGTGGAACTGAACTTTGCGGTCGAAATTATCGAAGTGCGCGATGCCTTACAGGAAGAAATCGAGCACGGGCACGTGCATGGCCCGGACGGCCACCACCACGAATAACCGCGCAGTAGCACCCGTTATTTTTCTTCCTGTATAAAGGTTTCACCCTTCATACAGGCGGGCAACCAGCATAAACAGTACGGCTGTCACCAGCATCAACAGGGTAAAGAACCCGTAATAAGCGACGCCTTCCAGCTTGCTGCTGCCGTCCTGGTTCACAATAAAAAAGTTGACGGCACACCGCCCTGATCGATCTGCAGCTGAGCCCAGGTGGGGATCGAAAACGCCAGCACCGTGAAGAACATTCCAATACTGATCTTACGCAGCTCGGTCAGCGTCCAGCGACGTCTGACCGCCGGATAGACCCGATAGGAAAACAGCGGAATCAACACCATCACCAGTAGCGGGTTTGCCGCCTGGATCTGTGCAGGCAGTATATTGATTCCAAACAGCTCTTGATCCATCTTTTGCGCCTGTAACACCCAGGCCAATCGCCAGCCCCAGACGGGTATGGTCGACAGCCAGAGCGAAGTGACCAAGGACATAAACAAGCGACAGAATAATAATGGTCCGGTACTTGCCCAATATACCATCGGACAGCAAGGCCCCCAGCAAGGGAGTGAAGTAGACAGCAGACAC
>CAZWJB010000113.1:3440-4693 GCA_964634485.1 uncultured Thiohalobacter sp.
ACACCCTGTTTGCCTGTTTACGCTATATTCAGAACCCCGGGAATGGAAAAGAATGAGGGCAGAGTGTGAGTGCTGTTGAACAGGATTCAAGACAGGCCGTGGTATTCCTGCACGGCATTCTGGGGGCGGATGTAATACGCAAGGCGTGGCCGGGGTTTCGCTATTTTCGCGGCATCAGGCAGACGCTGAGGGCACCGGGAGTATCTATCCACTTTCCGGCTGTGCCCTCCGCCAGTTCGATCGCCAATCGTGCTGATGTGCTGCGAGTGTTCATCGATCAG
The DNA here is from genome assembly GCA_964634485.1 of uncultured Thiohalobacter sp. Lineage (GTDB taxonomy): Bacteria > Pseudomonadota > Gammaproteobacteria > DSM-19610 > DSM-19610 > Thiogranum. The sequence continues at coordinate 3,722 of CAZWJB010000113.1, forward strand.
GTCCAGACCGATCGCATTCACCTGATCGCCCACAGCATGGGCGGTCTGGATGCGCGTCACCTGATCAACAACGGTGATCCTGCCCGTCGCATCTGCTCGCTGACCACGGTAGGGACACCACACCACGGCTCGCAACTGGTGCACTGGGTGGAGACTACCCGCGGCCTTGTGCAGTCGTTTGCCCGGCACTTCCTGTACCCCGGTATTCTGGAACTCACACCACAGGCCTGTGAACAGTTCAACGCCGATACGCCGGACCGCCCCGATGTAAGCTACCGCTCCTGGGCGGGTTGTCGACCGGCGGAGGAAATGCCACTGGTGTACCGTACACAGACCCGCGTTCTACAGCAGGAAGCCGGCGACAACGACAGCCAGGTCAGCGTGGCATCGGCGACCTGGGGAGAATTCAGGGGTGTCGTGCGGGCGGACCACCTGGAGTTGACCGGCTGGAGCCTGGGACTACCGAAACGCGGCATACAGAGACCTTTCGACCACGCCGGGTTCTTCCAGTCGCTGGTGGATGAGAGCCTTGCCCGGTAGCGGAGGAAACAGGAAACGGCTTTATACGTAGGGTAGTTCGCTGTAACCGGACAGATGCCTGTCCACCGCCCGCGCGCACTGGCGACCTTCTCTTATCGCCCAGACAACCAGTGATTGCCCGCGGCGCATATCGCCGCAGGTAAATACACCATCGACGCTGGTTGTGTAGGTATCACTGTCAGCCGCGATATTGCCACGCCCGTCGCGTTCGAGCGCCATCAACTCAACCAGTCCCTCGTGCATCGGGTGCGCGAAGCCGATGGCTATCAATACCAGTTGTGCAGGCAGGCGTTGCGGTGGTTCATGAAAATGCGGTTTATGCCATGAACCGTCTGCGTGTTTTATCCACTGCAGACGCTGCAGCAGGACGCACGAGACCCGCTCCCCGCGGCCGTCGAATGCCACCGTATCCCAGCCCCAGATGCGTTTGCA
>CAZWJB010000114.1:0-1100 GCA_964634485.1 uncultured Thiohalobacter sp.
TCCTCTCTCCGGCACCACAAAATCAATAGCTTGCAAACCGATGAATACCTGAAAACCTTTCGGGCTAGCATTTCGGTATTAATCAGCGCCTGGTGCGCCACCCACGGACGCGCCACGGGTAAGGGGTACCGCCCCCTTTCAACCGCCGCGCATAGGCTTATGCCCGTTCAAGCCCTCGTAGCTGGCAACATACTCACCATCCCCGATCCTGACATTTGCCACCTGGCAATCATAATAATTATTTGCGTTGTCAATACCAGGCTAATAACCTAAAACAAAGAACAAAGGAAAATCAAAGAGATAAAAGGGCACTCAATTGCCTTATTTATTGCATTCAATCTTTTATTGACTGGGCCGATCTATATGCTAAGAATGGCATATGGGTAACCGCAGGAAGCGACTCATCTGGCTAGGGGATTCCAGAAAAAGGCTACTGGATTTCCCGTCTGACGTTAGGCAAATCATGGGTCATGCCCTGGATGTAGCGCAATGTGGCGGAAAACATCCTGACGCTAAGCCGCTGAAGGGATTCACAGGCACCAGCGTGCTGGAGATTATTGAAGACTTCGACGGAGATACATACAGGGCAGTTTATACTGTTAAATTTAAACGCGCGATCTATGTTCTGCACGCATTTCAAAAGAAGTCTCCCAAGGGCATTAAAACGCCCACGCCCGACAAAAAATTAATAGAGAGCCGACTAAAAGCGGCCAGGCAGTATCACACTACCCAAGAGTGGGAGTAACGACCATGACAGAGAAAGACACAAAGATTGAAGTCAGCAGCGGCAATGTCTTTGCTGATCTCGGGTTTGATAATACGGGTGAAATGATCGTTAAATCTCGTATGGCTTATGTAATTGCCCTTAAGATTGAAAAGCGGAAATTAACCCAGGTTCAAGCAGCCGAGGTTCTAGGCATTGACCAACCCAAAGTCTCTCACCTGGTTCGCGGCAAACTGGATGATTTTTCAATTGCGCGGCTTATGCGTTTTGTAACGCTGTTGGGTACGGACGTGGATATTGTCCTGAAAGATCATCATGGCGTCGGCGCGGTCGGTGAAGTGGACGTAAAGGTAGCCTGCGGCTGAGTGTAACTGTC
>CAZWJB010000114.1:1200-4645 GCA_964634485.1 uncultured Thiohalobacter sp.
TCGGCGCGGTCGGTGAAGTGGACGTAAAGGTAGCCTGCGGCTGAGTGTAACTGTCTGACCGTCTGTATCGGCGTGGCGACAAGTAACGCTTACTCAAATCAATGGTGTGAATTCAAAAAGGCAAAAAGGAGGCGGATTTATTTTTCGCGCTGGTTCTGAATATGAAAAAGCTCATCGCCCCGAATCCAGGCACATACTCCCGTTTCCACCAACAGTATGGGGCCAGCTCCAGACCATTTTCCTGCTAGTCAAAGCGCATCGAGAGATCGATGGCGTGTACGTCCTTGGTCAGGGCACCCACTGAAATATAGTCCACACCGGTTTCGGCGTAAGCGCGAAGATTGCCAAGTGTGATCCCGCCGGATGCTTCCAGTTCTGCGGTTCTATTGGTAATCGTTACTGCCTCTCTGACTTCTTCGATGGTGAAATTGTCCAACAGGATACGGTCAGCGCCGGCCTGCAGGGCCTGCCGCAGTTCTTCATTATTCTCCACTTCAACCTCAACCGGCAGGCCCTTCCCAATGGCCTGGGCAGTCTTTACTGCCTCGGTAATGGAACCCGCTGCCATGATGTGATTCTCCTTGATGAGAAAGGCGTCATACAAACCCAGCCGGTGATTGTGGCAACCACCGCGGCGCACGGCGTACTTCTGTGCACGGCGCAGGCCGGGAATGGTTTTTCGGGTGTCGAGAATCCGGGTATGCAGGCCGTCGACCTGCCTGGCATATTTATTCGCTATGGTTGCCGTACCGGACAGAGTCTGCAGGAAGTTCAGTGCAGTACGTTCACCGCTTAACAGGCCGCGTGCCGGCCCCTTAAGTGTGCATACGACCTGGTGCGGCTTGACGGAATCGCCATCGGCGCTGTACCAGCGTACATCGATACTGTTATCCATGTGCCTGAATACGGCGTCGAACCAGTTACGCCCGCAGAGTATTGCCGACTCCGAGGTATATACGCTCGCTTTCCAGATGCGGTCCTGCGGGACGAGTCGGGCGGTGATGTCGCCATCGCCAAGGTCTTCTTCCAGGGCATTGCGGATGTCGTGCTCGATTTGTGCTTCCAATGCTTCGAGAAGCATTTATTCAGAGAGTTCCAGCAGCTCGATTTCGAAAACCAGTGTGGCATTGGGTGGGATAACGCCGCCCGCACCATTTTCACCGTATGCGAGTTCCGGCGGTATGGTCAGTTTGCGAACGCCGCCAACCTGCATGCCGACCACGCCCTCATCCCAGCCGCAAATGACATAGCTGCAATCGATGGGGAAGCTGAACGGATCGTCACGATCCTTGCTGGAATCAAATTTGGTGCCGTCTTCCAGCCAGCCGGTGTAATGCACGATGGCGGTCTGGCCACGGCCTTTACACAGATCGCCATCGCCAATGTTGATGTCCTGGTATTTCAGTCCACTATCAGTGCTGGTTTCGTTCATGGGCCCGCCTTGCGGTTTACTATTTCAAACGGACGTGAAAAATACTCGTTCTTGAGGCGTTGCGCCAGTCCTGCCAGCAGGGCCAGGCTCAAAAGATTGGGCAGGGCCATGAGGATATTGGTGATGTCAGCAATGTTCCATACCAGTTTAAGGGGAATTGCCGCCCCCACCAGGACCAGGAAGGTATACAACACACGATAAGGTTGCACTGCACGTTCACCGAACAGGAAGCGCGCCGAGCGGTCGCCGTAGTAGGACCAGGCAATGATGGTCGAAAAGGCGAACAGACTCAGGCCGATACCCACCACGCTGGCACCGGATGCCCCCAGCGAACTCTGGAAGGCATGGGCAGTGAGCGCGGCGCCAACCAGGTCATCCCGTTGCAGGGTATAGGCGCCACTGACAATAATGACCAGACCGGTCATGGTGCAGATCACCAGCGTGTCAATGAACGGTTCCATCATGGCAACCAGCCCTTCGCGTACCGGTTCGTTGGTGCGCGCTGCGGCATGCGCCATGGGTGACGAGCCGAGTCCGGCTTCATTGGAAAACAGTCCGCGTGCCACACCCCAGCGTATTGCTTCACCAACAGCAGCACCGCCGACCGCCCAGGGGTTCAGGGCATGGTTAAGGACGGTGGCAAATGCGGACGGTATCCGCTCCGCATGGTTGAACAGCACCAGCATGGCTGCGCTGATATAGAGTAATGCCATGACAGGTACAATGGCACTGGCGACGCGGGCAATGCGATTGACGCCACCCAGTATGACCATACCGACCAGGAACGCCAGTATGCCACCGACCAGCCAGCTGTTTTCGCGAATGCCCGGAAACAGGTAACCCAGACCGTCGACAACCGAGTTGGCCTGCACCATGTTGCCGATGCCAAAGGACGCTATCAGCGCAAAGCCGGCAAACATCATGGCCGTACGTTTCATTTTCAGGCCGTGCAACAGCGTGTACATAGGGCCGCCCGAGATATCCCCGTTTTTATCGATCTGTCTGAATTTCAGCGCCAGTGTGCTCTCGGTGAATTTCGTGGCCATGCCAAAGAAGGCGGTTACCCACATCCAGAACAGCGCGCCGGGGCCGCCCAGGGAGATGGCTGTTGCGACGCCGGCGATATTTCCGGTTCCGACAGTTGCTGACAGTGCTGTGGAAAGCGCCTGGAAGTGGCTGATCTGGCCTTCGTGGTCCGGGCAGCTGTATCTGCCGGATATCAAAGCGATGGAATGGCGGAAACCACGTATCTGCACCAGCCCCATACGCAGGGTCAGATACAGTCCCATGCCGAGCAGGATAATCAGTGTCAGTCCGTTGCCCCACAGCAGACCGGCCAGGGAACCGCTCCATTCGGTAAGTTGACCGATAAAGCTACTCATTGGGTCGAAGGATCAGGGTGTCCCCGCGCTGGGTAAACTCGATATGTTTGAGTACACTCATACCCAGCAGGATTTCCATATCACGCATGCCGGGATTGATGCTGGCCGCTACATCACGAATGATCATCGGACCAATGGACACGCTGTCTATCATCGTCCGGTATGCGGTCACGACACCGTTTGCTGTCTGGTACTGTACCGGTGCACCGCGTTCCAGTCCCAGTTCCTGTGCGAGCCCTGCAGGAATAGCCACGTCACTGGCACCGGTATCCAGCATGAACTCTACGCTTCGTCCATTCACCGTTCCGGTAGTGACGTAGTGGCCAAAGCGATTGCGTTTCAGGATGACTTCAGGTACGCCGGTATCGCCGATACGGCTGTAGACAGACTGGTTGGGGTTGCGCTGGCTGTCCAGTTTGCTATTGAAGAACAGGGTCAGCAGGCCCAGTGCGATGATCCACGCTGCAAGGGTCATGCCCTTGCCAATGCGGCCCGTATTCTGCTTATTGGAATCAGCCATGTGCCGATTGTAAACCAACCGGCGTTGATTGTCGGCTAATACACCAGCCGCAGACCGGCTCACTGCCGGCCAGATCGTAACTGCCCTTCATACCGACTGCGTACCAGCCAC
>CAZWJB010000115.1:0-4589 GCA_964634485.1 uncultured Thiohalobacter sp.
TTCAATTATGTTCTCCAGCTGAACGGCGAGGATACGCTGTTACTCAACCGTTACCAGGACATCCTCGCCCAGGGCGCCGCAGGTTTTGCGGAAACCAGCTACAACTATCTGTTCGATAATCCTGATATCGCCGATGTGATGTACGCCTACGAGCGCTCGGGTGGCAATATCGGCGAACTGGTGCGCGGCATGCTTCAGCACAAGCTGGGCCTGCTGAGTGGTGATATCGGTGAAAAGGCCACCGGCCGAAGCGAGCAGGTTGGTCGTGGACACTTCCGGCTGGGTGTGAAGCCGGTCTGGTCGCTGGGCGCGTATCGTTTGTTTATGGAGCATCTGCGGCATCTGGTGACCAGCGATCCACAAATACTGGACGAAGACCGTGATGCGCTGGAATCCGCGTTGATCAAAATGATCTTCCGGGACCTGGCGGTGATAACCGAAGCCTACTGGCGTGCAGCGGTGGAGCAGATCACGCAGCAGCGCGACGAACTTGGCGTCGAGCAGGATCTGGCCGGCGAAATCCTGGGCCATATTCCGCAGATGTTGTGGACCGTTGATATTGAATCCAATCGCATCACCTATGCGAGCCCCGGCACGTGCAGTTTTTGCGGCGACGAACTGGAAGCACCGATTCCCTGTTTCTACCGCATTCATGGCTCCGAACGTGAGCGGGTACTCACAGCCTGGCAACAGGTAATAGACGGTCAGACGGTGCAGCTTGAAATCCGCCTTGCGACCGACGGGCAAACTGATCGCTGGTTCCGTATGGCATTTTATCCAGCCGCCAATCGCCGTGGCCGGGTGTTGCGCGTGCATTGTCTGATGGAGGACATTACTGATTCGCACACTGCCCGCGAGCGCCTTGAACAGCTGTCTACGCAAGACGAGGTAACCGGTCTGGCGAATCGCACCTTGTGGTACGACCGCTTGTCTTCAGCGCTGGCAGTGGCACGCCGTAATCCAGGGGCTTCCGTTGCCGTCATGGTGCTGGATATCAACCAGTTCAAGATGTACAACGACTCGCTGGGGCACGAGGCCGGCGATGCACTGTTGCGTCAAATAGCGGTACGCCTGCAGAAGGTTGTGCGTGACACCGATACCCTGGCGCGTCTGGGCGGCGATGAGTTTGGTATTGTATTGCCTTTACTGCAGGATACCGGGCGAGCGGTGGAACGTGTTGCCGGTGAAATCATCAACGCGCTTAGCGCACCGTTCACCTATCAGCAAAAGGAACTGTGTCTGAGCAGTGCAATTGGTATATCGGTGTACCCGCAGCACGGTGAGGATGCCGCTACCCTGGCCAGTCATGCCGACAGTGCCATGTACCGTTCCAAGTGGAATGCGGCGCCCTACCTGTTCTACGAGTCGGAGGCCTCCGCTTCTTCAGCGAGCGAACATCTGCAGTTTTCCGGTCAATTGCACGGTGCTCTGGAACGCGAGGAATTCGAGCTTTTCTACCAGCCTAAAATCGATCTGGATACCGGGTTGGCCTGTGGCGCGGAAGCGCTGCTGCGCTGGCAGCACCCCCAGCAGGGGCTGGTACTGCCCAAGCAGTTTATTCCGGTTGCCGAGCAACTGGGTATGATAACGCCCATTACTGACTGGGTGCTGGATACCGCACTGGAACAAAGCAAGCACTGGTCAGCCGATGGCAGTTCGATGCCGATTTCGGTAAATGTGTCAGCGCGTTCGTTCCAGGCGCCCGGACTGATTACGGGCATCGAGCAGTCGCTGAAAAAAGCCGGCCTTGATGGCAGCTGCCTTGAGATAGAAATCACTGAAGGCACCTTGATGGCAGACCTGGACGAGGGTGCCCGAATTCTCAAAAGGCTGAGCGAACTGGGTGTATCGATTGCTATCGATGATTTCGGTACCGGGTACTCTTCCCTGGCGTATCTGAAACGCCTGCCCATCGATGTCCTGAAAATCGATCAATCCTTCCTGGAGAGTATGGCCAGTAATCCCAGGGATGCCGCCATTGTCCGTTCCATCATCGAGCTGGGTCATAACCTCGAATGCAAGGTAATTGCCGAGGGTGTCGAAAACGAAGTCGTGCGCATGCAGCTGAAGGAGATGGGCTGCGACCTGGTGCAGGGGTTCCATATCAGCAAACCATTACCGGATGCCGGCTTCCGGGAGTGGTTGTTACAGGCTGCGAATTAGTACTCCTGAGGGTTTGATTCCACGTCAGCTCGCCTAAAGTGTCTGCCGTGCAGCCAATGTTCTGTCGATCTATCCGTCCCGGTTTAGTCAAAAGTTCGTCACATTTCAATATAGAGTTTGTAAGCCGATGTTTATAAATAACTAATTAAAATATTTTCTCGTGGCATACGTCTTGCTATCCCTGTATCTGTAGATACCGAAGGGATAAGCCAATGGCAACAAATGTAGACGATCTGGACCTGGAAGACGGTGACCAGCCGCAAGCAAAGTCAAAATCGAAACTGCTCATCATTATATCGATTGTTGTACTGCTGCTGGGTATTTCAGCAACCGCTACACTCATGCTGACCGGTGTCCTGTCGGGTGACGATGAAGAGTTCGTTGCCGAACAGGGTGAGACCGGTGGCAAGGCTGAAAAAAGCAAAAAAGACAAAAAGAAAAAAGTAAAGGCACCGTTGAACTATGTGTCGCTCGATCCCCCCTTTGTTGTGAATTTCACTGCTGACACCGACATCCGCTTCCTGCAAATCACTGTGGAAGTCGGAACTCGTGACGCCGGGGCAGTGGAACGGATCAAGGAACACCGCCCTGCGATTCGCAACTCGATGGTAATGCTGTTCAGCAGCCAGGATCCTTATGCGCTGAATACGCGCGAAGGCAAGGAACAGTTGCGCGCCGAAACCCTGGCGGAAATCCAGAAGGTAATGAAAGAAGAGACTGGTGATGCAGTTGTTGAAAGCGTGTTCTTTACCAGCTTTGTCATGCAATAGGTTGAACCAGTGAACGATCTGCTCTCACAAGACGAAATCGACGCGCTGCTGCACGGTGTCAATGGCGGCGATGTTGAAACGGAAATCGACGAAGAAGTTCCCGAAGGCGAGGTTACCGGTTACGACTTCACCAGTCAGGACCGCATCGTACGCGGGCGTATGCCCACGCTGGAAATGATCAATGAGCGATTCGCCCGTTATTTTCGCATCAGTCTTTTCAATATGCTGCGTCGTGCCAGTGAGATATCGGTATCGGGTGTGCAGATGCTCAAGTTTGCAGAGTATGTACACAGTCTGTTCGTGCCTACCAGCCTCAACCTGGTACGCGTACCCCCTCTGCGCGGCACGTCGCTGTTCGTGCTGGAGCCCAAGCTTGTCTTTGCCCTGGTGGACAATTTCTTCGGTGGCGGCGGGCGTTTCCATACCAAGATAGAAGGCCGGGAGTTTACCCCCACCGAGCTGCGCGTTATCCAGATGGTTCTGGAAATTGCCTTCAAGGACCTGATGCAGGCCTGGAAACCGGTGATGGAAGTGAATTTTGATTACCAGAGTTCCGAAGTCAATCCGCACTTTGCCAATATCGTTAGTCCCACCGAAGTTGTTGTCGTGAACACTTTCCGTATTGAACTCGAGGGCGGTGGTGGGGATATGCACGTAACCATGCCCTATTCGATGGTGGAGCCAATTCGGGAGTTGCTCGATGCCGGTGTGCAGAGTGATCGCAGCGATCGCGACGAACGCTGGACCAGGACCATTCGTGAAGAAATGAAAGAGGCGCGCGTTGATTTGTCTACCACGCTGCTTGAGACCAGCTTGTCACTGCGCGAACTCAATGAGCTGAAAGCCGGTGATGTGATCCCGGTCGACCTGCCTGAACTGGTTACCATCGAGGCAGAGGAGACCCCGGTATTCCGTGGCAAGTTTGGCATACACAACGGCAGTCGTGCCGTGAAGATTGTAAGCAAGATTATTCCTGAACAAATTGACAGCTAAGGCTGGCAGGAGAAGCCGATGAGTGAAGAAACGCAGAATACGGAAGCAGAAGCCGGTGACGACTGGGCCGACGCCATGGCTGAACAGACGACGGCAGAGGCGGAGCTCGAAGCAGAGCAGGCGCAGGAAACGCCTGCTGCAGAGTTCGACAATCTCGAAGATACCTCGGGCGGTCTGGCGGAAGGCGAAGCCAACCTGGATATCATTCTGGATATTCCGGTCACGATTTCGATGGAAATCGGGCGAACGCAAATCAGTATTCGCAATCTTCTCCAGTTAAACCAGGGTTCTGTTGTGGAGCTCGACCGACTGGCCGGAGAACCTATGGATGTGCGAGTCAACGGTACACTGGTAGCCCATGGTGAAGTCGTTGTGGTTAACGAAAAATTCGGTATTCGCCTCACGGATGTAATCAGCCCGGCAGAACGCGTCAGGAAACTCAAATAGGAAGTTGCATGATTTTCCACCGCACCCGGAAGCTGCTCCTGTCTGTAACTGCATTTGTATGTTCATCACTTGCCAACGCAGCTGACCCCGGTACCACTGTGGCCGATACCGCGGCATCTGTTCAGGACCCACTGGCCATGACCAGCCTGTGGCAGCTGACACTGGGGATGGTTGTGGTGCTGGGGCTGATTATGGGGATCGCCTGGTTGCTTAAAC
>CAZWJB010000116.1:0-4579 GCA_964634485.1 uncultured Thiohalobacter sp.
AGGCTTAACTTAGTGCCATTCGTCTCAGGGTATGACTCAGGTGTACTGGCCTGGATTCGATAACAGCGACCCTGAAAGTGCAGGCTGCCTCAGCCGGTATATATGTCGCAAAAACAAGCCTATTCGTCTTCGAAGTCTTTGCTGCTCGAAAACCAGGAAACTACCGCAAATATAATGCCGATGCTGGCAACGACGATTGCTGTCATGGTCTGCCCCTCAAATTGCAGATTTAAAGCAAGCTTACATGAATCGTCATTTATCCCCTTATCCGGGTGCGCCAGATACTTATCCTTTAACTCGTAGTATTTCGGCGCGACTCTGAACGAGCGCCGGAGTTATTACAACTCAGGTCTGCCTGGCAATACCCCAGTAATTGAATCCCGCAAGCTTCGGTCCTGGCAGGTACCCGGTATCCAGAGACTGTATGGTAAAGCCGCCTTCTTCAATATAGTCCGGAATAGGGCGGTTAAGGTGGCAACCGCCCGCAACCTTTTTCCACAACGGATTAACCCTGTCCTGCCACTTTCGAACCCGTTCATCCGGCGCCCGGCCATGTTCGCAAAAAATCAGTTTCCCCCCCGGTTTGAGTACGCGACGCATTTGCTGCAAGGCATTGCGCCAGTCCGGAATCGTGCACAGCGTATAGGTCAGCACCACTGTGTCGACGCTATTGTCATCAAGCGGGATTTCCTCACCGGGCAAGTCAAGCAGGCGCACTTCGAAAGGCGCGCGGCCAAGATTCTTGCGTGCTTTTTTCCGCATAGCCTGTGAAGGTTCCAGGCCCCAGACAAAATCGACCTTGTCAGGATCGTAAAACGGGATATTCAGTGCCGAGCCCATGCCGACCTCCAGCACCCGGCCCTCGGCGGCAGGTACGACCTTTTCACGTTGCATTTGAATGACTTTCAGGCCACAGGCGCAGTGTATCAAATGGGGTAAACAGTATTCGTCGTAAAAACTCATGGGCTGCTTCTCCTGTCAAAACGCCATGTCCGATAATCTACGCTTATTTCAGGAAATCAGCACCGATATCCGCCTGTAACATCCTTGCCCGGGCTAACCCGCTCACGGTACGCTTGTCTACACTCGACAGGCTGTGTTAAATTTTGCACGTTGGAGGGGGATCATCGTCTGGCGAAACAGAAGATGATTCCAAGTGGATAAATAATCCTAAAAAACAGGCAGGGAAATGCCGCATACGGTTTCATCCGACAATATTCCTGGTACAGGCCTGGCCTGTCTGGTTCTGGTGGCGCGCTTCCTGGGCGTGGCTGCTGAAGCTGAACAACTCAGACATAAATTCGCTCGTTCCGAGCAACCAGTTTCGTCCAGTGAAATAATTCGTGCCGCACGCCATCTGGGTTTGAAGGCGCGCCAGGTATCAAGTGAGCGCAAAAAACTCCGGAAAACACCGTTGCCGGCGCTGGCGCAGCATAACGATGGTCACTGGTTTGTTGTTGCCAGGGTGGATGTCGAGCGCGTTCTTGTTCAGGACCCACTGGAAAACAAGCCGCTCACCTTGCCATGGGACGTCTTTGAATCTTCCTGGAACGGCACGCTGATACTGTTGACGCGCCGGGCACTGTTAACTGATGAAAAAACCCGCTTTGGTTTCCGCTGGTTTGTCCCGGCACTGATCAAGTATCGCAAGCTGCTCGGTGAGGTTCTGGTCGCTTCATTCTTTCTGCAGCTGTTCGCGCTTGTTACACCGCTGTTTTTTCAAGTGGTCATCGACAAGGTATTGGTGCATAAAGGGTTGACGACGCTCGATGTCCTGGCCTTTGGCTTGATTGTGGTATCGATATTTGAGGTGCTGCTCGGTGGCCTGCGGACGTATGTATTTTCCCATACCACCAACCGTGTCGATGTTGAGCTGGGCGCGAAATTATACCGTCATCTGCTTAGTCTTCCCATGAGCTATTTCGGTGCGCGCCGGGTGGGTGATTCGGTTGCACGTGTTCGCGAACTGGAAAATATCCGCAACTTCATCACCGGCTCGGCACTGACCCTGGTGATCGATCTGTTCTTTACCTTCGTCTTTCTGGCGGTGATGTACTACTACAGTCCATTGCTGACCTGTATTGTGCTGGGCTCCATTCCCGCCTATATCCTGTTATCCGTTTTTGTCACCCCCATCCTTCGTGCACGCGTCAACGAGAAATTCAGCCGTGGTGCGGAAAATCAGGCGTTCCTGGTCGAATCGGTCAATGGTGTGGAAACGCTCAAGGCGATGGCTATCGAACCGCAAATGCAGAATCGTTGGGAGGAGCAGTTGGCCGGCTATGTTCACGCCAGCTTCAAGGCCTCCAACCTTGGCAATATCGCCAGCCAGGTTGCCGGTTTGATTAACAAGATCGTGGTGGTAATGATCCTTTGGGTCGGCGCGCGGGCGGTAATCCAGGGTGACCTCAGTGTCGGTCAACTCATTGCCTTCAACATGCTGGCGGCCCGGGTCAGTGGTCCGGTGCTGCGACTGGTGCAATTGTGGCAGGATTTTCAACAGGCCGGCGTATCAGTCCAGCGCCTGGGCGATATCCTCAATACACCGACCGAGCCGGGTTATGACCATTCACGTCTGTCGCTGCCGAGCATCCAGGGCCGTATCACCTTCGATCAGGTGAATTTCCGTTATCGTCTGGATGGAGCGGAAGTCCTGCGTGACGTGTCACTGGCTATCAATGTTGGCGAGGTCGTCGGCATCGTGGGTCGTTCCGGATCCGGGAAAAGTACGCTGACAAAACTGGTGCAGCGGCTCTATGTTCCCGAGCGTGGCCGGGTGCTCATCGATGGAGTGGATATTGCGCAGGTGGATACGGCCTGGTTGCGTCGCCGTATCGGCGTCGTGCTGCAGGAAAACGTGCTATTCAACCGCACGGTACGCGAGAACATTGCGTTGAGCGACCCCGGTATACCCATGAAGACCGTGATACAGGTAGCCAGGCTTGCCGGCGCGCATGAATTCATTCTGGAGATGCCGGAAGGTTACGATACGATCATCGGTGAACATGGCGACAACCTTTCCGGCGGTCAGCGACAGCGCATCGCGATTGCCCGGGCACTGGTTACCAATCCACGCATACTGATTTTTGACGAAGCCACCAGTGCGCTGGATTATGAGTCCGAACGCATTATCCAGCAGAACATGAACGCCATTTGCAAGAGCCGAACGGTCATCATCATTGCCCATCGTTTGTCCACGGTGCGTGGCACACACCGCATCATTGTCATGGAGAAAGGCCGGATCATCGAGCAGGGCGGGCATGAGGAGTTATTGCAGCTAAAAGGGCAGTATGCGCATCTTTATGCCCTGCAAAGTGGGCGTAACGTCCAGATGGTTAAGCGGTAATATTATGCAAAGCGAGCTCGACTTTTTACCTGCTGCCCTGGAAATCCAGGAGAAGCCGCCATCTCCGGTCGGGCGCACGATCATCTGGTCCATTGTCGCCTTTTTCAGTATTGCCGTCGCGTGGGCGCTGATCGGCGAAATCGATATCGTCGCCACCGCACAGGGAAAAATCATCCCGAGTGGCCGGGTTAAGGTGATTCAACCGATGGAAATCGGTGTGGTGCGGCAGATCCATGTAAGAGAAGGCCAGCACGTGGAAGCGGGCGACCTGTTGATTGAACTGGATCCCACTGCCAGTCAGGCTGATCTCGGGCGCCTGGAGATGGAACTCATGGCTACACAGCTGGATGCAGCCCGTTATGAGGCGCTGGAGCGGATGACGACAGGAACAGAACCAGATACGAACACAGAGACAGACACTGCATCGCTCTCGCCCGCGACACCTGCCCTGATGCTGTTACCCACGCTCACCCAGGCAGCCAGTGACCATGTGATTGCCTTACAGGAACAGATGCTGAGAAGTGAATGGACTGAACACAAGGCGCGTACAGCCGCCCTCGAAAGCGCCATAGCCAGCCGTGAAGCACAGCTTGCGGCCTTACGGGAAGACGTAAAAAAGCTGGAAGGCACATTGCCTTTGATTACCAGGCGGGCCAACGCCGTCAAGCGTTTGGTTGACAGGCAACTCAGCGCCGAACAAACCTGGCTGGAGCTGGAAGAGGAACGCCTGGAGCAAAAACAGGAGCTGGCCTCGTTGCGAAAGCAGACAGACCAGGTATCGGCCTCCATCCGCGAAGCGCGCCAGCAACGTCAGGCGCTGAATGCCGAATTCAGAAGCGGATTGCTGGAGAATCTCTCAGACGCTGAAAGACGGATTGACCAGTTGCAGCAGGAACGCGTCAAGGCAAGCCAGCGCATTGAAATGAGGCGCCTGACCGCACCGGTCTCCGGTGTCGTGCAGCAGCTGTCGATACATACCATCGGCGGCGTGGTTACCCCGGCACAGGAACTGATGAAAATTGTGCCGGAAAGTCAAATTCTGGAAGTAGAGGCCTGGATCCTCAATAAGGATATCGGTTTTATCGAGGAGGGCCAGAGCACAGAAGTCAAAATAGAAACATTCATATTTACAAAATATGGCTCCATTGATGGTGAAGTGATCGATGTGTCCAACGATGCAGTCACTGATGAAAATAAGGGGCTGGTCTATGCCGGGCGAATTTCGATGAAAGA
>CAZWJB010000117.1:0-4559 GCA_964634485.1 uncultured Thiohalobacter sp.
TTCAGCTTTTCCAGCACCGAGAACGGATTTTCTTTTTCCGCCCGGGGCTGGTTTACGTAGCCGCTCTCGCAACTCTCCACTCCCTCGTGGAGCGGTATTACCGGTATCGCGAGCAGCACCTCATCTTCAATTACATCGAAGGTCCGCAGCGGCTCACCGCTAACCAGTATCGGTTCATAGCCCTCCGGCAAGCGATCGATTTCCTCGTTGCTGGAAACGATACCCAGCCTGAACTCAAGATCCAGTGGAAACGTCAGCGTTTCCAGACAACGCTGGCAGACCAGATCCACGCTACCCGTAATGCTTCCTGCCAGGGTACGAACGCGTCGTTCATCAAGACGGAATTCCAGCGCCACCTTCAGTCGGCCATCAGCCGACGACAATGCAGGGCACAGGCGCATCAATTCACTGACGGGGACTTCACCACGAAAGGAACGCCCTGCATCCGCGAGCCCTACAGGCTCAATACGCTCCGGCAGGCAATTCAACATAAGCGCGCCATGATACCCACTGTACAGCCACCCTGTCAAAGCTAAGATGCTGAATTATCGGCATGTTAGCGCAACCCGGCCTGGCCGGGCGGTTGACACCCGGCCGACTTTTGCGTAGAAAAACAAGCTCTTTAAGACGCATCCCAAGTGTACCGTCCGGAATGCCGCTATGATTGACAGGATACCAACAGGAGACAGGCATCCTTGATTAGGAAAATATTGATCGCCAACCGGGGAGAAATCGCGGTCCGGATTGTGCGCGCCTGCCAGGAAGCCGGCATCGATTCAGTGGCCATTTACACAGATGCGGATCGCCATGCGCTGCACGTTAAAAAGGCCAGCGAAGCCTACAATATTGGCCCGGACCCGGTTGCCGGCTACCTGAACGCCCACCGCATCGTCAACCTGGCGACAGCAACCGGCTGCGACGCACTGCACCCCGGCTATGGATTTCTGTCCGAGAACCCGGAGCTGGCGCGCATCTGTGCACGCCGGGGCATCAAGTTCATCGGACCCGACGCCAGTGTCATGCGCAGCATGGGCAACAAGATCGAGGCTCGCCGCAGCATGCAGACTGCCGGTGTACCGGTGGTGCCCGGCAGCGATGCCAATCTTGCCAACCTCGACGAGGCGGTTGTGCTGGCCGGCACTATCGGCTATCCAGTGATGCTGAAAGCCACCTCAGGCGGTGGCGGTCGCGGTATCCGCCGCTGCAATAACGAGAAGGAGTTGCGGCGTAACTTTGAGCGGGTGCTGTCGGAAGCCCGCAAAGCATTTGGCAGTGCGGACATCTTCCTGGAAAAATGTGTCGACCGGCCGCGCCACATCGAGGTCCAGATACTCGCTGACAGCCACGGCAACGTGGTGCACCTGTTTGAACGCGACTGTTCCATACAGCGCCGCCACCAGAAACTTATCGAAATTGCACCCTCCCCCCAGCTCAGCGAGGCACAACGCACGCTACTCGGCGACAATGCTGTCAAGGCGGCTCAGTCCGTCGGCTACCAGAATGCCGGCACCGTCGAGTTCCTGATGGATGCCGATGAAAATTTCTTTTTTATGGAAATGAATACCCGTCTGCAGGTTGAACATACCGTGACGGAGAGCATTACCGGTATCGATATCGTCCGTGAACAGATCCGTATCGCGGACGGACAGGCGCTGTCATTCAGGCAGGACGAAATCAAACGGCGCGGTTTTGCCATGCAATTCCGCATCAATGCCGAAGACCCCAAAAACGACTTTCTGCCCAGTTTCGGCAGGATCACCCGTTACTTTGCCCCGGGGGGGCCTGGTGTACGCACCGACACTGCGATCTACACGGGCTACACTATTCCACCCTACTATGATTCCATGTGTGCCAAAATCACCGTCTGGGCACTCACTTGGGAAGAGCTGCTGAACCGTGCACGACGCGCCCTGTATGACACCGGCGTGTATGGCGTCAAGACAACCATCCCCTACTATCTTGAGGTGCTGGAGGTGAAGGAGTTTCGTGCCGGCAACTTCGATACCGGTTTTGTTGCGGATCATCCACGACTGGTTAATTATCGCACCAGTCGGCCGACGCGCGAACTGGCAGCCGTGGTCGCCGCTGCCGTAGCCGCCCACGCCGGGTATTGATTAATGGAAAAACGGAATTAGAAAATGTCCAGCAAGGTCCATATAACAGACGTCATATTGAGGGATGGACACCAGTCCCTGATCGCGACCCGCATGCGTACCGACGATATGCTGCCGATATGCGAATGGCTTGACAAGATTGGTTACTGGTCGCTCGAAGTCTGGGGTGGTGCAACTTTCGATGCCTGCATACGATTTCTCAGGGAAGACCCCTGGCAGCGCCTGCGCAAGCTGCGCGAGGCCTTGCCGAATACGCGCCTGCAGATGCTGCTGCGCGGCCAGAACCTGCTGGGTTACCGCCACTATTCGGATGATGTAGTACGCGCCTTTGTGCACAAGTCCGCCGAAAACGGCATCGACGTATTCCGCATATTCGACGCCCTGAACGACGTGCGCAACGTGGAAACCTCCATCGCTGCGGTCAGGGAATCCGGCAAGCACGCCCAGGGCACGATCTGTTACACCATCAGCCCGGTGCACAGCATCGCGCAGTTTACCGACATGGCTAAACAACTGGTGGACATGGGTTGCGACAGCATTGCAATAAAGGACATGGCCGGCCTGCTGACACCGATGGTGACCGCCGAATTATTCGCCGAACTGCACAAGGCCATCGAATTGCCGATTCACCTGCACAGCCATGCCACTGCCGGAACCGCAGAAATGTGCCAGTTGAAAGCCATAGAAAATGGCTGCAGGCACATTGATACCTGTATTTCATCATTTTCCGGCGGCGCCTCGCATCCGCCAACCGAAAGCATGGTGGCCGCACTCGCGGGCACTGAATATGACACGCAACTTGATCTGAAGGAGCTGCAGAATATCGGTTTCTACTTCCGCGAGGTGCGCAAAAAGTATCACCAGTTCGAAAGCGATATGACCGGGCTGGATACCCGCGTGCAGGTCTACCAGGTGCCGGGCGGCATGATCTCAAACCTCTATACCCAGCTGCGCGAGCAAGGAGTTCTGAACCATATTGAAGCTGTGCTGAACGAGATTCCGCGCGTGCGCGAGGACCTGGGCTACCCGCCGCTGGTTACGCCGTCGTCACAGATCGTCGGCGCACAGGCGGTGGTCAATGTATTGACCGGCGAGCGCTACAAGTCCATCGGCAACGAGGTAAAACTGTATCTCCAGGGCCGCTACGGGCGCGCACCGGGAGAGATCAACAGCATAGTGCGCCAACAGGCGATCGGTAACGAAGATGTTATCGAAGTCCGGCCGGCCGATCTGCTCGACGATGAAATGGACAATCTGCGTATCGATGTCGGGGAACTTGCCGGCAGTGAGGAAGATATCCTGATCTTTGCCATGTTCCCTGACATCGGCCGGGAGTTCCTCGAACAACGCGCCGAAGGTACCCTGGTCCCCGAGCCACTGGAGCCCGTTTCAATGACGGGGGAAAGCGGTGCAAAAAAACCTACCGAGTTTAATGTCACCCTGCACGGCGAAACCCACCACATCCAGATCACGGGCACCGGGCACCACACCCAGCAGGACCGGCCTTTTTACATGACGGTTGATGGCGTACCCGAGGAAATCCTGATCGAGACGCTGTCAGAACTGGAAGATGAAGGCACAAGCAGGGTCGGCAGCAAGCGGCCCAAAGCCAGCAAACCCGGTGACGTATCCACCACCATGCCGGGAACCGTAATCGATATCCTGGTGGAAGTCGGTACCACCGTAGAAGCCGGAGACCCGGTGCTGGTTACAGAAGCCATGAAAATGGAAACCGAAATCCAGGCGCCGATTGCCGGAACTGTGGAAGCCATACACGTTGCCAAGGGTGACAGCGTCAATCCGGATGAGACACTGATCGAAATTTCAGCTTGAGTAACCCGGAATCCAGCGAAGATACAGACCGGGAGCATATCTGGCATCCTTACTCTGCCATGCAGTCTGACGCGCCTGTTCCGGTCGTCGAATCTGCGCACGGCGTTCGCCTGAAACTGGCGGATGGCCGCGAGCTGATTGACGGCATGTCGTCCTGGTGGTGTGTGATTCACGGCTACAACCATCCGGCGATGAATGCTGCGCTGGCGGAGCAGATCCACAAGGTATCGCACCTGATGTTCGGCGGGCTGACTCATACCCCGGCCATTGAGTTGACCCGGCAGCTCATCGACATAACACCCCCGAACCTGAGCACCGTTTTCTACTCCGATTCAGGTTCCGTCGCCGTCGAAGTGGCGATGAAAATGGCCATCCAGTACTGGCACGCCAAAGGCCGTCCACAGCGCCAGCGCTTTATCAGTCTGCGCTGCGGCTACCACGGCGATACCTTCGGCGCGATGTCGGTCTGTGATCCTGACACCGGCATGCACAGCCTGTTCAGCGATGTACTGGCGAAAAATATTTTTATTGCACAGCCTCGCTGCCGTTTTGGCGAACCGTGCAGTGACCATGATATTGCACCCCTGGCACAGGCACTGGAACAACATGCCG
>CAZWJB010000118.1:0-4548 GCA_964634485.1 uncultured Thiohalobacter sp.
TCAGCCCGTTTGGCGATATCACTACGCTGATGGTCTGGCAGAAGGGCATGGTGGATTTCTGGACCTTTTTCGCGTTGTTTGTGCCGTCGGTGGTTAATTTCGTGGTGCCGGCAGCCATCATGCATTTCGCCGTACCGAACGAGCAACCCGAAGCGTCAGGCGAGATAATCCCGATGTTGCGTGGTGCGCGGCGTATTATCGGGCTGTTTCTGGTGACCATTGCCACCGCGGTCAGCTTTCACAACTTCCTGGGATTACCACCCGTCATCGGCATGTTGACCGGCCTCGGATACCTGCAATTCTTTGGCTTCTACCTGAAGACAACGCACCACAAATGCCTCGCGAAACGGGCCGGCAATCCTGAACACAACGGGCAGATCGGTGACGTTGTACCCTTTGATATTTTCACCAAGGTGGCGCGCGCCGAATGGGACACGCTGCTGTTTTTCTATGGTGTCGTACTGTGCGTGGGTGGTCTGGGCTTCCTCGGCTACCTGTCGCTGGCGTCGGAACTGATGTACAACCAGTGGGGTGCAACCAGCGCCAATATTGCCGTGGGCGTACTGTCGGCCATTGTCGATAACATTCCTGTCATGTTCGCCGTACTTACCATGAACCCCGACATGTCCACTGGCCAGTGGCTGCTGGTGACCATGACGGCAGGCGTTGGCGGCTCGTTGCTGTCCATCGGTTCTGCAGCAGGCGTCGCCCTGATGGGGCAGGCGCGCGGCAAGTACACGTTCTTCGGCCACCTGAAATGGACCCCCGTCATCGCCATCGGTTATGCCGCCAGCATCGTGGTACACATGTGGGTTAACGCCAGCTATTTCTGATACTGCGACATAGACTGCGGAGTTCGCTGCGTGCTGCCATCCGGTGTTAAGGCGATAACCGGAAATTCACCATGTGCAGGCCTCATTTGAGTGGAAACAGCTCTTTGTCAAGTTGAGAAAGAAGTTCCTTTATCTGAGGAATGAGGCCCTGAGTGGTCTTCTCGCCAATGGCAGCCATTTGATCGGTGAGCACGAAATCGGTCGTTTCGAATTCCGAAACGTCCAGCTCAATCACGAAATCCGCTGGCTGAATCCCGATCGCATTGACGCACACATTCTGTACGAGGGAACTTCGAAGGACCGTTTGCAGAATGGAAGCCGATTTCATTTGCTTCGTGGGCGTGTCTGGATAATTCCGGGCAAACTCGTGTTTAATATTCGAAGTGACGCTCACAGCAATCACAAAATTGCAACCTTTGGAGACCAGGACGTCTGCCGGGATATTGTTGACCAGCCCTCCATCGACGAGCGCCATCCCGTCTCGATTAATGGGCTGGGAAAGTACAGGCAAATTAATACTCTCTGTAATCGCATGTACCGCATCTCCCGATTCGCGAACCACGGCCTGGGCACCTATCAAATCCACGGTGATGGCACTCAGCGGTATGGGCAATTGTTCCAGCAGTAAATCATGCAAGTACTTGCGAAGCATCGGATCAAACTGGCCGCTTCGGTATTTGTATAGCAGATACCATTGGTCACCACCAGGCAACATTCGAAAAAACCAGTTCGGAGTCAAATCCTTGATGAAACTATCGACTAGATAATCGGGGCTGAGCCCCGCTGAATACAGTATTCCCGTCATGGCTCCCGCGCTGGTTCCTGCGACCATGTCGATCGGAATCCCATTGTCGGCAAGCGCTTTGAGAACGCCGAGGTGGGCCATCCCTCGCGCGCCACCGCCGCCGAGCGCGACGCCAATCTGGATGCCTCGTAATTGATGAATGAAACGTTCGAATCCATCAATCAGCGAACGATTTTTTCTGGAATCGGCAGGGCTGTTGAATGAGAGTTTGAAGTCGCCCCTGACCAATTCACGCAACCTGGGTGCAACCGGTGCAGTCTCTTGATCTCCATTGAGGAACCAAACAGCGTAGTTCTTGTCTTTCCAGCTCTCGGCGCGTTGATTTACCGCTTGAATTTTGGGAATACTTTCTTCCCAGCTGTCTCCAGTCACACACCAGAAAACCTGGCTGGCAATTTCCACCAGATCGCCAATCCGATTGGGATCGTAGTCCATTCCCAGGTCGAAAATAATTCGCTTGCTGGTTGACCAGGCATTGATTTGATGCCGGATCTCTTTGTTCGATAGCTGGAATATTCCATCAACGCAAACCCGGGTATCGATACCATCCATTGGTACCCAATTCTCGTCATCGGTAAATACACAGAGATTTTCCCCGAGTTCCTGCAATCGGCGGATTACACGTAGCGTTATTTGGCGGGTTTCGGGGGTCGCGTAGAACATTGCCACAATAAAAGGGCTGGGAATTCGTCGATCGCGAATAATTATGTTTTTTGTGGTTTCGGCAATCAAACTCGAAAAATTGGACCGGAGTCTTTCATGCTTCCGGGTCAACTCCAGTCCTGTCCTGTAGTCCAGCCCCAACAGGGTTGTCGGGTCCACGGCAACGACATTGACAGGGGCCGGTTCCGGTAAAGCTACTGCCATGCCCCCAAACTGACCGCCGCTGACCTGAAATCGTTCATGGACGACATTCTCAAAAATATCAACCATGGACAATTTGAGGCGTCCGTGAATAACGAGATAGATCGACGTCGCTTTCTCGTTTGCGCGGTGCAGGCAATCCCCGGGTTCGAGGCGGACCAGCTCCAGATGACTGACGATCTCCCTCAGGGCATCGTCACCAAGCCCGTTACTGCACGGATGCATTTTGAATAACAGTAGCTTGTCGTCAGTCACATTACCTCACCTGCAAAGGGATGTCTGTATACAAAAAGCCGGCATATAGTTACCATGTTGGTGAATGTTTATAATACGTTAGCCGGAATAGCCAGGCACAGCTCACATCGTGTTGCTGCGGGAGGGTGCAATGTTCGAATCAGCCAGGATTGTACACGATATTGACAGGACAACTTTTGAGGAGCAGTTGCCGAAACTGCGTACTGATTTACTGGAGGCCCAGTTCGATCTCGTCGAGGCCAGAAAATTCCCCGTGATTCTGGTTTTTGCGGGTATGGAAGGGGCAGGGGTCATTAATGCGCTTACCACTGCCAGCAAAGTGCTCGATACTCGCCATGCCACGACATATGCGCTTGCTGCAGCCACTGAGGAAGAGTCCGATCGGCCCCGTATGTGGCGCTACTGGCGGACTCTGCCGCCTAAAGGTGATATGGGTGTTTACGCCGGGGCATGGTACACAGCCCCGCTGACAGACCGTATTCTGGGCAACTCCGATGAAGCGGAGTTCGAACAGGAGTTGCAGGCGCTTAATCGTTTCGAGGCAATGCTTGCAGCGGAAGACGCACTGATTATCAAGTTCTGGTTATCCATTGGCAAGAAAGAGCAGAAAAAACGTCTGAAAAAACTTGGCAGTGATGTACGTACCCGGTGGCAAATCGAGGAGTCACGCTGGGGTGGTTCAAAGCGCTACAAGCCAGTCGAACGTGCAGCAGAGCAGATGATGAGTGTCACAAATACCGATCATGCGCCCTGGATTTCCGTGAATGCCGAGAACCCTTACTACCGGGGCATGACTGTTAGTCTGACTATACTCGATGCTATTCGAACCCGTCTGTCGCAAACCAATGAAAGGGAGGCGGCAAGTGCTCCGGTGAATGTCCCGGCAATTGACGGGCGTACGATACTGACGGATCTTGACCTTGCACAGCATCTGGATAAAGCTGATTACAAGAAGCAACTGGCAAAGTATCAGGACCGTCTCAACGAGCTGGTCTGGAAGAAAAAATTCAGGAGACACTCACTTGTACTCGTGTTTGAGGGGAATGATGCCGCCGGCAAAGGTGGTTCAATCCGCCGTGTCACCGAGTTCCTGGATCCGCGTCGCTACCGGGCCAACCAGTTTTCCGCGCCGACCGACGAAGAACGGGCGCAGCCCTATCTGTGGCGTTTCTGGCGTCGCCTTCCCAGGCGCAACCATATTGGTATCTTTGACCGTTCCTGGTACGGCAGGGTACTGGTTGAACGGGTAGAGGGGTTCTGCACTGAGGCAGACTGGCGCAGAGCCTATGGTGAGATCAATGATTTCGAGGAAGAGATGAGCGACGCGGAAATCATCGTCATCAAGTTCTGGTTATCCATCGACAAGGACGAGCAAATGAAGCGCTTCAAGGCGCGCGAGGAAACCGGTTACAAGCATTACAAGATTACCGACGAAGACTGGCGGAATCGTGAAAAGTGGGATGATTACGCGGACGCTGTTTGTGACATGATCGACAACACCAGTACAAAGATCGCACCCTGGACGCTTGTCGAAGCCAATGACAAGTATTTCGCCCGCATAAAGGTGCTCAGGACGATATGTGAACAGATTGAAAAGCGACTGAAGGTGAAGAAGCGTAAATCCTGAAACGCAGAGTCATGCAAGGACGGCCTTGTGGCGTATAAAATTTTAACCCGGAACCAGGGACCATAGTTAAATGCAAAATAACTGGCTCCAGTGGATCAATACTGAGCGCAAATCAACAGGCAGTGTGAAGCTCAATCTTCACCTGTCTGCTCCGGATCGGCAGT
>CAZWJB010000119.1:0-4543 GCA_964634485.1 uncultured Thiohalobacter sp.
ATACCCTGAGACCTTACTGACGTAATTCCTTTAAAGCCTCATCGATTGCTTTTGCAACATCCTGTTCAATATCCCTGGCGACTGACATTGCCTTGCTACCGGTTGCCACCGCTGTCGGCCGCACAAACAGCACACGGGTGACGCTGTCTTTCTGGATCAGGGTTATGTGCAACGGACACAGGGCCAGCATGTCCGGGTCAGCGTTACTCACAGCGTTGGCATACCAGCCATTACAGAACACCATGGCGCGGATGCCTTCCAGTTTATTGCGGTTGTAATCCTCTCCCCAGCGCTCTGCAAAGCCGCTGATATTACCCTGAATATCCGGTTCAAATACGACGAAGAACTTGTTATTTTCCAAACTATTATAGATTACTTTATAAGAAGTTTCGAGGTCTTTGCCCGTATTCCAGACACGCACGTTGGACGTGTCGGCAAATGCCTGCGCCATACCGGCCAGCGCGAACAGAAAAACAGTCATGATTTTCATAGTACTCCGCCTTCTACAGGTTACAGGCCAGCAGGCCCAGTTCACATTCACCGTCTTGCATCGGTATCTGCACCCGGTAACCGCTGCCCGGTGCAACGTCGGTATGCTGTCCATCCATGTCGTGCATTTCTTCCAGCCGGAAACTGCGGTTGCCTCCCGGCATGATCAGCTCCAGCTCATCCCCGACAGCGAACCTGTTTTTTACTACCACTTCGGCCATACCGGTTGCACGATTATAAGCGACCAGTTCACCGACAAATCGTTGCTGAGCGCTCTTTGAGTAATTATCGATGTAGTTCTGTGTTTCGTGGTCGTGATGACGCTGGAAAAAACCGTCGGTGTAACCACGGCTGGCGAGGTTCTCCAGCTTGCCCAGCAGGACCGGATCAAATGATTTGCCGGCTACGGCATCATCGATTGCCTTGCGGTAGACTTGCGTGGTGCGCGCGGTGTAGTAATGCGATTTGGTACGCCCTTCGATCTTCAGGCTGTCGATACCCATTTTGACCAGTCGCTCCACGTGCTGAACGGCGCGCAGGTCTTTCGAGTTCATGATGTAGGTGCCGTGTTCATCCTCTTCGATGGGCATCAGTTCGCCGGGGCGGTTGGCTTCTTCCAGTAAATGCACTTCGACTGGCTGAACGTCACCACTGATACCCTCTTTTCCGTCCCTGACCTTATAGTCCCAGCGACAGGCGTTGGTGCAGCTGCCCTGGTTGGCGTCACGATGATTGAAGTAGCCGGATAACAGGCAGCGCCCGGAATAGGCAATACACAGAGCACCGTGCACGAAAACTTCCAGTTCCATGTCGGGGCATGCCTGACGAATCTCCTCGACCTGGTCCAGGGACAGTTCACGTGACAGGATAATGCGCCTGATGCCCAGCTGCTGCCAGAACCTGACGCTGGCGTAGTTCATGGTATTGGCCTGTACCGAGAGGTGAATCGCCATCTCCGGCCAGCGCTCACGCACCATCATGATCAAACCGGGATCCGCCATGATAAGCGCATCCGGCCCCAGCTCAATGATTGGCTCCATGTCCGCCATGAAGGTTCTGACCTTGCTGTTGTGCGGTAGCAGGTTAGTGGCCATGAAGAAGGCTTTGCCGCTGGCGTGTACTTCCTCAATCCCGGCCGCCAGGTTTGCAACCGTACTGAAGTCATTGTTGCGCACACGCAGGCTGTAACGTGGCATACCGGCATACACAGCGTCGGCGCCATAGGCAATGGCGTAACGCAGGTTACGCAGGGTTCCGGCGGGCGCGAGGAGTTCGGTGGGGTTCATAGCAGTCAGATTATAGCGTAGGAGCGGGCTCTGTTGCACCAGAGGCAGGTGTGATCAACCATGCTTGATAGCCTCATCCATTGCCCGCAGGGCAGCCTCCCAGTCTTCACCCTGGTTACCGTTCCGGGCCATCAGCTCCATAAGCTCATAGGCGATAACACGCTGTTCGGCCGGCAGGTCCCGCAGCTTGCGCAGCATGTACATATAGCCGCTCTTTTCCATCCGCAGTGTACTGACCAGTGCGTACAGGTTCAGGCTCAGGCCGCTGTGCGGGTCGGCCTTGATGATGTCCACGACCTTTTGTAAAACAGTTTCTGGCATATTAAACAGTACGTTGATTAAATCATTTTGCGTCATTCTGGCGAATGCCAGAATCCAGTGGTCTCAAGGAGTTGGATACCGGCCTGCGCCGGTATGACGGATTGATCAGAGTTTCCTTATGTTTTAACCTTTGGTTTTGGTTTGTGCGCTACGTTGTTGCGCAGGTAGACCGGGATCGCCTGTTCGGGCGCCAGTACTTCCCCCTGCGCAAACGCTCGGGTTGCGAGGCGGGCGACATCGGCGGCGTGCGGGTGCTGCTGCGCGTAAACACCGGCAGCCGGCACCGAACACCGCGGCGCCAGTACGTCGGCATAAGCATCCCAGCCACTGCCTGCACCCGCCCAGTCATCCTGTTGCGGACATTCAACCATAGCCGGCGCGCAGACACGCTCTTTACCGACACCTTCAACCAGTCCTTCGGACTCACACCGGTAAGCACCCCAGTAGACTTCCTGCATGCGCGCATCGAGTGCCGCCAGCACAGCTGTTGCGCCATGCTCCCGGACCGTACCCTGCGCCAGCGCGGCGAGGGTGGATACGGGAATAACCGGCAGGTCCGCACCGAACGCGATGCCCTGCGTCATTCCGGCAGCAATCCGTACACCGGTAAACGAACCGGGGCCACGACCGAAGGCGACGGCATCGAGCTGCCCGAGGCTGGTACCGGCATCTGCCAGCAGGGATTCCACAAAAGGCAGCAGCAGCGCCACGTGCTGACGCGGTGCAATTTCGAATCTCTCCTGCACCGTGTCGTCGATCAGCAGTGCCGCCGAACAGGCTTCGGTGGCCGCTTCTATGGCAAGTATACGTGTCATGGCCTCTTACAGTTCAGCGACATTGCTGGCATCAAAGAACGCGGCCACTTCTTCGAAATCGCGGCTGCGTTTCATATCCGGCAGGCTGTTGAGAAACACACGTCCGTAGCTTTTGGTGACCAGGCGCGGGTCGCAAATTACCAGTACGCCACGGTCGTCGACATCGCGTATCAGACGGCCGACGCCCTGCTTAAGCGTAATGACGGCGTGTGGCAACTGCTCATCGATAAAAGGATTACCGCCCTGCTCCTTCAACGCATCGATGCGTGCCTGCCATACCGGATCGCCCGGTGATGCAAAGGGCAGTTTGTCGATTATAACGCAGGACAATGCTCCACCACGCACGTCCACCCCTTCCCAGAAGCTGCTGGTGCCGAGCAGGACTGCATTGCCCAGCTCACGGAAACGTTCCAGCAGTTCGTTGCGCGGTGCGCTGCCCTGCACCAGCAAGGGGAAATCACAACTCGCCTGCAGGCGGCGCTGGGCGATATGCAGGGCGCGGTAGCTGGTAAACAACACAAAGGTCCGGCCGCGCGCTGCACGAATGATCTGTTCACTGATATCCAGCATGCGCTCTGTGAAGGATGGATCGTTCGGTTCGGGTAATCCCTCGGGCACATAGAACAGCGCATTGTTTTGAAAATCGAAGGGACTGTCGAGGCTTAGCGTAGCGGCACCCTCAAGACCCAGCTGCCGGGCGAAGTGATCGAATGCGCCGTTCACCGATAAGGTAGCCGAGGTAAATACCCAGCAACTCGGCAACTCCTGGCGTTGCGTACTGAATATATCGGCCACGTCCAGCGGTGTCAGGTTGATGCGGAACGACTGGCGCCAGGTCTCGAACCAGTGGACATGGTTGTCGGGTGGTTGCTCGGTCGCCTGCACCAGCAGACCCTGTAACTTGAGTGCGCGCTGGTAACAGTTGTCCAGCCCGCGGCTGCGTTCCGCCTGTTGTTCCAGCGCAGCGCTCAGTTCGGTGAGTGCCTCACTCAATGTTGCCAGGTGTTTGTGCAGGTCGGCGTTGCCGGCCAGCCGCGACCAGGGCGAACGCTGTTCACCCTCCCCCATTGCCAGCCGCACGTCCTGCAGCGCATGCTCCAGTTGCCGCGCAATTACCGGCAAGCCTTCCTGGTCGGTGGTCTCGCGCAGGTATTCAGTCATACTGTCCTGCGCCAGCTCCTGCAATTGCCGGCTGGAAAGGGTCAGACCGAAAAAACGCGCAGCGGTATCCGGTAACTGGTGGGCTTCGTCGATAATGAACACATCGGCACCGGGCAACAGTTCCCCGAACCCTTCCTCTTTCAGTGCGAGGTCTGCACACAGCAGGTGGTGATTGATAACTACAAGGTCAGCCTCCTGCGCGGCACGGCGCGCCTGGACGACATGGCATTTTGCAATCCACTCGCACTGCTGTCCCAGACAGTTTTCTGCGGTCGAGGTTACACGCGGCCAGATAGGTGAATCTTCAGGGATGCCGGTCAGCTCGGCAACATCGCCGCTGCGGGTGCGGCCCGACCAGTCGTAGATGGCTTCCAGTTGTCCGACCTGCTGCCGGTCGCGTAAGCTACCTTCGCTGCGCGTAGTGTCCAGGCGGTGGTGGCACAGGTAATTGGCGCGCCCTTTCAGTAACGC
>CAZWJB010000120.1:0-4523 GCA_964634485.1 uncultured Thiohalobacter sp.
CGTCCTCGACAAATCCCCTGAGCTCCGCGCCGACAAATCCGGACAGGCGGGTATCATACGCCTCCGCGATCAACGGAAGCGCAGCCAGCAGGCACATGAATCTGCGCATAGTTGCCCTGACCAACGGATTCTCCGGATTATAAACCTGCATCTATATTACGCCACACGATCCAGCCGGCCAGTGTGGCAACGACAGCGGCTGCAATGTACATCCACTGCGCACCCGCGCCTTGCCAGAGATAACCGGCTAGCAGGCTGCCAATCGCTCCACCGGCACCGAAACTCATGCTGCTGTACAGCGCCTGTCCACGGCCCTGGTGACGACCGGTGAAGAGCCGATGGGTGAGGTAGATAGCAACCGCATGAAATACACCAAAACTGGCTGCGTGCAGCGTTTGCGCGATAGCCAGCATCCACAGTTGCTCAACGAACAGCGCGATAAGAACCCAGCGCAGCGACGTGAGCAGCGTGGCAGCCAGCAGCAGGCGACGCGCACCGAAACGCGGCAACCAGGCGTACATTTTGAGAAACACGGCGATCTCGGCCACAACACCCCAGGCCCACAACTGCCCTATCAACGTCTCGCTGTATCCGTGGTCGGACAGATACAGGCTGTAGAAGGTGTAGTACGGCCCATGACTGGCCTGAATCAGAAAGCTCGCCAGCAGAAACGATACCACCACCGGACGTTTCAACACCTGGCGCAGAGGCGTGTTGTCAACGACCGGGTGTTGGTTAACGTGTTCCGGCACCAGCAGACTGGCAAACCAGATACCCGCAAACAGGACAATCAGGACAACGGGCAACAAGCCGGTGCCGGTCTTGTCAAATACACCACCCAACACAGCAACTGCAACTACAAAGCCAATTGAGCCCCATAAACGGACGCTGCTGTAGCGATGAGTTTCGTCGCCAAGATGGTTAAGTGTTGTTGCCTCGAACTGGGGCAGCGCGGCATTCCAGAAAAAGCTGAACAGCGACATCACCAGCGCCAGCATCCAGTAGCCCTTGACCATGAACACGCCGGCGAAGCTAATCGTCGCAAGCAGACAGGCGATACGCACAATGCGCATACGGTTGCCGCTGTGGTCAGCGATCCAGCCCCAGACGTTGGGTGCAATGATCTTGGTGGCCATGATGATGGCAACCAGCTCGCCGATTTCCACCACGCCGAAACCGAGTGACTTCAGGTACAGTCCCCAATAAGGAATCAATGCCCCGAGCGAGGCAAAATAGAAGAAATAGAAACCGGACAGACGCCAGTAATACATTGGCCGGCTGTCAATATACTGATGGAGTACTAGACATCCGGGCTGGACGGAATGACCGGGGTCCGGGACTCCACATCTGCATTCTGTCCGCGGTGACGCAGGTAATGATCCATCAGTATGATGGCCAGCATCGCCTCCGCAATCGGTGTCGCGCGGATTCCAACGCAGGGATCATGGCGCCCGGTGGTGATCACTTCAACGGGCTCGCCGTCGAGATTGACGGTACGTCCGGGCAGACGCAGGCTGGAGGTCGGCTTGAGCGCGATACTGACCAGAATATCCTGCCCTGACGAAATTCCACCCAGTATGCCGCCGGCATGGTTGCTCAAAAAGCCCTGCGGGGTAATTTCATCACGATGCTCCGTACCCTTCTGGGCGATACAGTCGAAACCGGCGCCGATCTCGACGCCCTTGACGGCATTTATACTGACCATAGCGTGTGCAATATCCGCATCCAGTCGATCAAATACCGGCTCTCCAAGACCGGGCGGAATACCGGAAGCCACCACATTGATGCGTGCACCGACTGAGTTGCCTTCCTTGCGCAAGGCATCCATATAGGCCTCCAGTTCGGCAACCCTGTCCGGATCCGGACAGAAGAACGGATTTTCTTCCACAGCAGACCAGTCTTTCAGCTCCAGTTCGATAGGACCGAGCCCTGCCAGGTAACCGTGGATTTCAACACCGCACTTTTCACGCAGATACTTGCGGGCGATACCGCCGGCCGCCACCCGCATCGCTGTCTCGCGTGCTGAAGACCGGCCGCCACCACGGTAGTCCCGGAAGCCGAATTTCTGCTGATAGGTATAGTCCGCGTGCCCGGGCCGGAAGCGGTCCATAATGCTGGAGTAGTCTTTGGAACGCTGGTCGGTATTGTGGATGATCAGCCCGATGGGGCTGCCCGTGGTTTTCCCTTCAAACACACCGGACAGGATCTGCACTTCGTCGGCCTCGCGGCGCTGGGTGGTATGGCGCGATTTACCGGGTTTGCGCCGGTCCAGGTCACCCTGAAGATCCGCCCCGGACAAGGCCATACCGGGTGGACAACCATCTACGATACAACCGATGGCCGGGCCGTGACTTTCACCGAAGCTGGTGACTGTAAAGAGTTTTCCGATGCTGTTTCCTGACATACGACGTTATTGTACAGGAGTTTGGGCGATGTGGAATTCGCCCTGGTTAAAGCCTTTTCACCCGGCGCCGTTATCCAGATTGAGTATGTCACTCAATCTGAACCAACCAATGAAGGGGGATTGCTGTGAGTCAAAATGGTCACGCAATCGGTAACTATCTGGGCAAACCGATTTTTGAGTCCATCGAGGTGCAGGACGACACCTACGTATTCGATCGTATCGCCAATTACGAAGACGACGAGTTCCCGCTCGACCGTCTGAGCGAGAACGAGGTACTGGTCGAACCGGGACTGATCTACCGGCACAAGGACTGATGCCGACTGCCAGGGATGGCGGCCCGTCCGGGCACTAGATCATTTTCGAAAAACGCTCTTCCTTCTCGACCCGGTAGCGGTCAAACACCTTGCAGATATTACGGATCAACAGGCGGCCTTTCGCCGTCACATCAAGACGGTGATCGCCAATCCGGATCAACTGGTCCCGTGCCATGGGCTCCAGCTGCTCCAGCTCAGACTCGAAGTAGTCGTTAAAATCAATTCCAAATTCCGTTTCGATACGCCGCGTATCCAGTGTGTCGTTACAAATAAGCTGCTGAATCACTTCACCACGCACGCGGTCGTCATCGCTGAGCGCGACACCACGCACGACAGGCAAATGCGGCTCTTCAAGCTCGCGAGTGTACTCTTCAACCGTCATGCAGTTCTGGCTGTAACCGCCTGGCATGGCACTGATGGCGCTTACGCCCATCGCTATCAAATCTGAATCCGAGTGTGTTGAATAACCCTGGAAATTCCGGTGCAGGGTGCCGGTACGCTGGGCTTCGGCGAGCTCATCATCCAGCAATGCAAAATGATCCATACCGATGTACTGGTAACCGGAAGCGATCAGTTTCTCTATCGTCAGGGCGAGAATAGCGAGTTTTTCATCGGCGCCGGGCAGGTCCTCGCTATTGATGCGGCGCTGGGGCTTGAAGCGTTCCGGCAGGTGCGCGTAGTTGAACACGGACAAGCGTTCCGGCCGCGCCTCGATCACCTTGTCCAGTGTCTCTGAAAAACTGTCGAGCGTCTGTAACGGCAAACCGTACATCAGATCGATATTGATCGAACGAAACCCCAGCTCGCGCGCCTGGCGCAACGCGCCCAGTGTCTGCTCATCGGACTGCACCCGGTGTACCGCTGCCTGTACCTGCGGGTTGAAATCCTGTACACCCAGGCTGATGCGGTTGAAGCCGATGTCACGCAGAATGGGCAGCGTGTGTTCGCGCAACTCACGCGGATCGATTTCTATGGAATATTCCCCGCAGTCGTCTTCGTGCAGGTAGAAGTTCTCACCCAGTACGCGCATCAACTCGCACATCTGTTGTTCGCTGAGGAAAGTCGGTGTACCACCCCCCAAGTGTAACTGCTCCACGCGCCGCTCGGGGTCGACCAGTGACGCCTGCAAACGGATCTCGCGGTACAGGCTGCCCAGATAGGGTTGCGCCTTGCTGCGATCGGCGGTGACAATCTTGTTGCAGGCACAGTAATAACAAACATGGGCGCAGAACGGGATATGCACATACAGGGACAGCGGCCGCCGGTTGCTGTTGCTTTCCTTAACCCAGGCAATGTAATCCTGCTCGCCCACTTCGGGAGAAAACTCCATCGCCGTGGGATACGAGGTGTAGCGCGGCCCGCTACCGGCGTAGCGCCTGACCAGGTCCGCATCAAATTCAACAGTATTCGACATACATAACTCCACACACTAGCGCGTCAGGCTACCAGTGTTCCGCGCTCCGCACCTTGATTTCGGTCAAGCCCTTTTCAGCCTTCCGTATCCAGTCCATTGATATGGGTTTCGTTAATTTTCAGCAGCAGCTGCCGGAACGGCAAAATGCGCTCATCCTGATGCTCGGCAATTTTAAAGAATGGCAAATTTTCTTTACCAAACATATAGCTGCCGTCTGCCATCGAATCCCTGAGCTTGCGCACGTCGCGCCCCAGACCGTCCAGGAAATCCGTCGCCGCACCCATGGATTCCATATCGTATTCAGCCGCCATACGCAGGTCTTCGATCTCAAAAAGCGCCTGATCCACCAGATCCACATATTCCTCAGCCGTTTTGGGTCTACCCAACATCT
>CAZWJB010000121.1:0-4514 GCA_964634485.1 uncultured Thiohalobacter sp.
CCGCCCTGCAGGAACTCGATGAAATCCTTGAGCGCCAGTTTTCCGGTAACCAGAATGTGCAATCTTCCGCCATGGGCGGTGTGAAATCCGCAGCGGATATTCTGAACTTTGTCGACAGTAGTATCGAAGGTGAAATCATGGAGGCTATCAAGGATGCGGACGCCGAGCTGGGTCAGCAAATCCAGGATCTCATGTTTGTATTCGATAACCTTATTGATATCGACGATCGAGGTATCCAGGCGCTGTTGCGCGAAGTATCTTCCGAAACACTGATTCTGGCCCTGAAGGGCGCAGAAGAAGGCATGAAGGAAAAAATCTTCAGCAATATGTCCAAGCGTGCCGCCGAGATGATGCGCGATGACCTGGAAAACAAGGGACCGGTGCGACTCAGCGAAGTTGAAGGTGCACAGAAGGAAATCCTGTCGATCGCACGACGTATGTCCGAATCCGGCGAACTGGTGCTGGGCGGCAAGGGAGCTGAACAGTTTGTCTAGGGTTATACGCGGTGAAAAAGCATCAGACTGCCAGGCATGGAATCTGCCCGAGGTGCAGTCAGCGGGGGGCAGTCGCAATCGACCGGTGACCGCGCGCCAGCTCGAGGAAATCCAGCAGCAGGCGCGTCAGGAAGGGTTTCGACAGGGTTTGCAGGAAGGGCGTGAGCGCGGCAGGGAGGAACTGCTGAGCCGTGCCCGAGATCTCGAACAGATTTTAAAGACGCTCGATAAACCGCTGGAAGAACTGGATGACACTGTCGAACAGCAGCTGGCTCAACTGGCTATGCTGGTGGCCCGTCAGTTGGTACGGCGTGAATTGAAAACCGATCCCGAACAGGTGATCGGCGCGGTTCGGGAGGCGCTGGCTGTATTGCCTGTGGCAGCGCGTGATGTCCAGCTGGTATTGGATCCGGAAGACGCCGGGATTGTTCGCGAGGCTTTGTCCCTGCATGAGGGGGAACAGGCTATCAGGATTGTGGAAGACCCGGTGCAAGGTCGTGGCGGCTGCCAGGTGCTTACCCGGACGTCACAGATCGATGCAACCATTGAAACCCGTCTGAACTCGGTGATAGCCGGCGTGCTGGGCGGTCAACGTCATAGCGACAGTCTGGAAAGCTGATGCTGGCACTGAAGACCAGTCGTAACGAGCGCTGGAAGCAGCGGCTGGATCCGTATTTGCAACGTGCCGGGAAAACCCGGCCGCTTGTCGTCGCAGGCAAGCTGACACGCATGGTGGGCCTTACTCTGGAGGCAGTCGGTTGTCAGGCGACAATCGGCGATCGCTGTATGATCGAGTCGACGTCGGGTAGCCCTGTCGAAGCCGAAGTGGTGGGCTTTCATGACGACAGGCTTTACCTGATGCCGATAGGTGACCTGCAGGGTCTGGGGCCTGGTGCCAGGGTGGTGCCGATTCATAGTGGTTGCGAAGTGCCGGTTGGTGACCACCTGCTTGGGCGTGTACTTGATGGTGCGGGTAATGCGCTGGACGGCAAGGGACCCATACAGGCAGACCAGCACGTGCCTTTGACCGGGCGTGCTATCAATCCTTTGACACGCTCGCCAATCAGCGAGCCGCTTGATGTCGGCGTTGCCGCCATCAATGCCCTGCTGAGTGTCGGTCGTGGTCAGCGTATGGGATTGTTTGCGGGCAGTGGTGTCGGCAAGAGTGTGCTGTTGGGAATGATGACGCGCTACACCGATGCCGACGTGATTGTGGTTGGGCTGATCGGCGAGCGCGGCCGTGAGGTCAAGGAATTCGTACAGAATATTCTGGGTGACGATGGCTTGTCACGCGCCGTAGTGGTAGCCACACCGGCAGACAACTCTCCAGTGATGCGCATGCATGGTGCCATGCTGGCGACCAGCGTTGCAGAATACTTCAGGGATCAGGGCAAGCAGGTGTTGCTGCTGATGGATTCGCTGACGCGCTTTGCGCAGGCACAGCGCGAAGTTGCACTGGCCATTGGTGAACCTCCGGCAACCAAGGGTTATCCACCTTCCGTATTTGCCAGGCTGCCACAGCTGGTTGAACGTGCCGGTACCGGCGATCGGGGAGGGTCGATCACCGCGTTTTATACCGTACTGGTGGAAGGCGATGATCATAATGACCCGATTGCCGATGCTGCGCGCGCCATCCTCGACGGTCACGTCGTCTTGTCGCGCGAGCTGGCGGAAGCCGGGCATTACCCGGCCATCGATATCGAGGCGTCCATCAGTCGGGTCATGGTCAATATCGTAGCGCCCGAGCATGAACAGGCGGTACGCCGCTTTCGGCAGGTCTACTCGAGCTACCGCCAGAATCGTGATCTGATCAATGTTGGCGCCTATCAGCCGGGCAGAGACGCCAGGGTTGATGAGGCGATTACCATGCATCCGCAAATGAGCCGCTTTCTGCAACAGCATATGCACGAGCGGGTGACGTGGAACGATAGTCTGGCCGGGTTGGCCACGGCGTTGGGTGTAGATCAGACGGGGTAGGAGCACCCGTAAACCCGTCGGGCACAAGCGCCGCTCTTCGGCGCGATTGTCGCAGCTTGCTGGTCGCGGTCAGGAGACCGCTCCTACAGGTGATTTGATTTTTTATACGAGATTTTGAGCTTTAGGGATTGATCCAGAATGACACGCTCCAAACGCATGCAGCCGGTACAACGGGTTGCGCAGAATCGCGAGCAAAGCGCGGTGCAGGAATTCGGCCAGAGCCGGCAGAATCTGGATGCCCAGCGCACCAGACTGGAAGAGCTGTGCGCTTACCGCGACCAGTACGCCAGGGACTTTGAACTTTCCAGCGGTACCGGGCTGGACGCCATCCGAATTCAGGATTACCGGGTTTTCCTCAATCGCCTGAGCGAAGCCATCCGTCAGCAGGAAGCCCTGATCGAACAGTGTTCCTGCCAGCACGAGCAAACCAGGCAGCAGTGGGTCGAGACCCGTATCCACAGCCAGGCGATCGACAAGGTTGTGGAACGCTATCGCCGCGAAGAGCACCGACAGCAGGATCTCAGGGAACAAAAGGAACAGGACGAGCGTGCCCAACGCTCGACAAAAAAGTAGAACTGGCACGCCCATTGCTCTAACACTCTGCAGGCAACTCGAATTTATGCAGGAGCAAAGGGATGGATGCATCCTTGACACTATTACAAGCCCCCCCGGAAGGTTCCGGCAGCACAGCGGCTGCTGGTATAAATCCATCCAATAAACAAGAGGATACAGGGCTATCCGGGGAATTCGGAGCGCTTCTTGATCAGGCTAACGCGACGCAGTCGTTGCAACCGGCCGACGGCATGGCGCAACAGGTCGATGCCGAAGATCTTGCTCTGCAACTGCAGTCCTTGCCGCAAGGAGGCAAGCTGTTGCCGTTATTGCAGCAGGTCCTGGAGAGTGGAGAGCTCTCTGGTGCTGATAAACAGCAGCTGGTTGACCAGATTGCCGCCAGACTGGAACAGGCCCAGTCCACTGCCGAATTGAATCAGAGCGATGATATCACCGTCGCGATCCATCAATTGCTGATAAATGTTACTAATAGTCAAACAGTTATGGTTCCGCAGGGAGTGATTCCGGCAGACGTTGGTGACAAACTGCTGAAATCCGCTTCCGCTACTGCTGAAACGACCGGCCGAACGCTGGCGCCACTCCTGGATAGACAGCCGGCGGTGGTAGAGGCGGATAACAGGCCGTTGTCAGCAGAGACCCTGTCGAGTGCGAAAAATACGAATCTGGATAACGCCCTGGCGCAAATCCAGCAACAGAACCCGGAATCGAGGAACAGCGAGCTGGCAAGCCTGATGACCGCCTTCAAACGTCAGGTCGAAAACCCGGCCAAATCCGCTGATACGCTGCTTCGAACGGATTCCGCAACCACGATCGTAACAACACCTGCAGCCGTTCAATCTTCAGCATCCACGCCATCCGGACTACCGACCATCACGCTGGGCACACCCCTGAATCAGGCTGGCTGGGATCAGGCGCTGGGTGAACGTATCCAGTGGATGGCAGGACAAAAGCTGCAGGGCGCCCGGATCAGGCTGAATCCGGCAAATCTGGGGCCCATGGAAGTCCGTATCCAGGTGCAGAATGAGCAGGCGAGTATCCAGTTTACATCTGCCCACGGGGTGGTCAGAGAGGCGCTGGAAGCGGCATTGCCCAGGTTGCGTGAAATGTTCGATGCCTCCGGGGTCGAACTGGTGGATGTGGACGTTTCCGGGCAGTCTTTCGCAGAGCAGCAGCGTAGTACCGGTGACGGCGCGTCAGCGGCCTGGGACGGAGCTGTTCCGGAGCCGGATTCGGGGTTAATCGTGCTGGATACCCCGCTGGACAGATTCCTGGAGAACGGACGGCTGGATCTTTTCGCCTAATCGGTCCGATATCAAGAGCTTGTTCCAGCGGCCCGGGAAAGACACCAGCACCCCCCGGACAGCCAGTAACAGATTGATTGTATTTATGGTTAATCTTGTGCTAACTTCGGATAACAATTATAACAATGCTGGACTTGGCAATGCCAAAACCACCTAAAAAGAGCGCGCG
>CAZWJB010000122.1:0-4506 GCA_964634485.1 uncultured Thiohalobacter sp.
AATGCTATACACAGGCACTGGCCGATACCAACCCCGGCCGTGACTGGATACTGAGTCGTATTCTCTGGCTGTGCGGTAACGAACCGGGTACAAACCGCTTCGGCAAGGTCGACAGCATGCGGCGTTATATTTACATTCACGGCTGTCCGGACACTGAGCCGATGGGGGAGCCGCGTTCGCACGGCTGTATACGTATGCGCAACCAGGACGTCATTGAGCTGTTTGAGCGGGTGCCGGTTGGTATGCCGGTACTGATCGAGGAATGACCTGAAGCCTGCTCCGCGCTGTGATAGCATACGCCGCGAACAACCCGTCAGGCAGGCGGGACTATTCGCTTTTCAAGAAACAATGACAAGAATCATTACAGTCACCAGCGGCAAGAGTGGCGTTGGTAAAACCAGTGTTGTTATCAATCTCGCTGTACAGCTGGCACAGCGTGGTCAGCGCGTGTGTCTGCTTGATGCAGATGGTGGCGCCGCCAGTGCCGCGCAGTTGCTGGGATTGAAGCCGCACCACACCCTCAGTGACCTGACCCTGCCTGGCGTTGCGCTGGACAAGGTGCTGATCCGCAACTGCCGGGGTTTTGATCTTGTGCCGGGTAGTTCAGATGCCGGGTGGTTGATTGCACTGACTGACAGTCAGTTACATGCTATGAGCACCGCCCTGTCGCAACTCGACGGTTACGATTTCATCCTCATCGATTCCTCATTCAGCATTGAACGCAGTGTCCGTGCATTCACCCTGGCCAGTCCTGAAACTCTTCTGGTAATCACACCGCAGCCATCAGCGCTCAGCGATGCGTATGGCCCGCTCAGGCTGCTTCATGATGAGCATTACACAGGCCATATCCAGTTGATTGTGAATAAAGCAGAAAATCATGAAGTTGGGAGACATATTTACAGTAAATTCCAGGAAGTGGCCCAGTTCTATCTGGGAGCGGACGTGCCCCTGCTGGGACTGGTCGGTGACGATGGGTGCATACAGCAGGCGATACGCGAGTGTGCACTGATCAGTCGTAATCCTGAATCAGCGGCAGCGCATGATGCCGGTCAACTGGCGGACCGCCTGTTGCTGGAAAAGGTTAGCCGGCCCGGGGCTGGTGTACAGGACTTCTGGCAACGGTTCCTGCACGCCAACGGCTTGAGTCCTGCCGCGGACCACCAGTCAGCGCCTGCTGGAGCAGTGTCAGACATGCCGGACAGTGAGGAACTGCAACGGCAACTGGACAGGCTTTCCAGCCGGGTTGGCGATCTGATAGCCGAGCTGGAAAGTCTCAGGGCTGCCGGCAAACGGGAGCCCGGTGTGCTCAGTTTCCCGTACACAGACAGGGATGCGCCTGCATCCCGCCGTGCCGGAATCTGTTTTGCAATGCAGGCCTCTGCAGAGGATGTGACGGTACAGGGCGAAACCTTTTCGATATATCATATGCAGCGGTCAAATGGTGACACACAACGCTTCGCCTGCCACAGTTTCGATGACGATATCCACGAGCCCGAACCGCAAACCACATCCTCGTAGGCAGGCATGCCGGCCTATCTGATGTCCCGCCTGTTCATGGCGGCGTGGGTGATCTTCGGCGTCACCAGCCTGGTCTTTTTTCTCATTCACTGGGTACCCGGAGACCCGGTCGAGGTTATGCTGGGCGAATCCGCATCCGCGGTCGATCGTGAGGCCCTGCGCCAGGCGCTGGGCCTGGATCAGCCCATACTCCGGCAATGGTCTGCCTTTTTGAGCGGTGTTTTTACCTTTGATCTGGGTACCTCCCTGTTTCATCAACAGCCAGTCATGGAACTGTTGAATGCACGCTATATGGCGACACTGGAACTGGCCGCAGCAGCTTTTGTTATAGCCATAGTCATTGCCATTCCGCTGGGTGTTGTTGCTGCTGCACGCCAGGGCAGCGCCTGGGACTTTGGCGCGATGGGTTTCTCCCTGCTGGGCGTATCGATACCCAACTTCTGGCTGGGGCCGTTGCTGGTGCTGTTATTTTCGCTGGGCCTGGGCTGGTTTCCGGTCAGTGGCCGGGAGGCGGCAGGTGCGGTGGTGTTACCGGCGATCACGCTGGGTACATCGCTGGCAGCCATATTGTCACGTATGGTGCGCAGCAGCCTGCTCGAGGTGCTCGGCGAGGATTTTATCCGCACCGCGCGCGCCAAAGGTCTGTCGGCCCGGCAGGTGCTGATCAGGCATGGATTGCGCAATGCCTGGTTACCGATACTGACCTTGCTGGGTATGCAGGTGGGCGCACTGCTGGGCGGAGCGGTGATCACTGAAACCATATTCAACTGGCCCGGTATCGGCTCGCTGCTGGTGGAGTCGATTCAACGGCGTGATTACCCGGTGGTGCAGGCCTGTGTGCTGATGATCAGCCTTGCATACGTGATGATCAACCTGATAACGGACCTGCTCTACGCCTGGGTGGATCCACGCATACGACTGGAGCACAGATGATGCAGCCTGCCTGGCCGGCGGTGGTGCTGCTGGTATGGGCGCTGGTCGCATTGTCAGCGCCCTGGTTACCCTTGCAGCCTGAGCGGATTGCGCTTGAGGCCATCCTGCAGGGACCGACGCTGCAGCAGTGGCTGGGTGCCGATGATCTGGGTCGCCCGGTATTTGACCGCGTGTTGATCGGTGCCAGAACCTCGTTCCTGGTCGCTGGCTGGGTGGTCGGTCTGTCAGTCGTGGCAGGCACACTGCTGGGAAGTATTGCGGCGTATCTGGGCGGGGTCTGGGATCGCACTCTGGTCATGATCATCGATATTTTTATGGCATTTCCGGGCATACTGCTGGCCATTGCGCTGGCCGGCTTGCTGGGGCCGGGAATAGATAACCTGGTACTGGCGCTGACACTGGTTGGCTGGGTGGGCTATGCACGGCTGGCACGTGCCCAGGTGCTGTCCGTGAAGCACCGCGAACACGTGGTTGCGGCACAGGCGCTGGGGACCGGAACGGTGCGCATTGTCGTGCGCCATCTTGTTCCACTGATCAGTGCACCGCTGGTGGTGGAAGCAACCTTTGGTGTTGCCGCTGTGGTTATCGCGGAATCCGGCCTGTCCTTTCTGGGGCTCGGCGTGCAGCCGCCCGAGGCCTCATGGGGCAGCATGATACGTGACGGCGTGCGCTACATGCTGGTAGCACCGCACCTGGTACTGGTACCCGGCGGTGCACTTTTTCTGGTGGTGTTGAGTGTGAATCTTCTCGGTGATCGTTTGCGCGATTACCTCGATGTGCGTAGCGTCAGGCGCATAACCGTGCAGGGAGCTGGAAAATGAGTATTGGACCGGTAATGGCTGACGTACAGGGCCTGGAGTTGCAAGCGGAAGAACGCGACATGTTGCAACACCCGGCGGTGGGTGGCGTGATCCTGTTCAGCCGCAATTACGAGTCTCCGGAACAGATTCGTCAGCTGGCCAGTGAAATACACAGCCTGCGTCAACCACCCCTGTTACTGGCTGTAGACCAGGAGGGCGGGCGTGTACAGCGTTTTCGCGACGGTTTCTTTCGTCTGCCGCCGGTCGGTCAGCTGGGCTCGATGTACACAAAGAACCGCAAGAAGGCTTTGCTGCTGTGTCAGGAAGCCGGCTGGTTAATGGCCAGCGAAGTGCTTTCGGTCGGTGTCGACCTCAGCTTTGCGCCGGTGCTGGACCTTGACCTGGGCGTGTCCGCCGTGATCGGCGACCGGGCATTCCATCGTCAACCGGAAGCGGTTACCGAGCTGGCGCTGGCGTACCAGCGTGGCATGCACGAAGCCGGAATGGCCACGGTGGGCAAACATTTTCCGGGGCATGGCGGCGTTACTGCAGATTCGCATCACCTGCTCCCCGAGGATGAGCGTTCACTGGCTGATCTGCAGTTACAGGATCTGATTCCTTTTGAACGTCTGATACACAATGGCCTGAACGGGATAATGGCTGCACATGTGCTGTATCCGCAGGTGGATACCCAGCCCGCCGGTTTTTCCACGCGCTGGTTAACAGGGGTTTTGCGAGAATCCCTGGGCTTTCAGGGGGTGATCTTCAGTGACGATCTCAGCATGGGGGGTGCGGAGTGGGCGGGTGATTATCCCGCGCGCGCGCGCGTGGCGCTGCAGGCAGGTTGCGACATGGTGCTGGTCTGCAATCAGCCGCAGCACGCCGCCGAGGTGATCGAATCACTAACGAACCACAATGATCCGGCGGCGCATCTGCGCCTGGCCAGGATGCATGGCTCTGCATTCCCCGATCGCAGGGAGCTGCTGGCATCCAGGCGCTGGCAGGCGGCTGTGACGCTGCTTGAACAGTGCGAACCTGAACGCTGGCTGGATATGGATCTGGAGTAGAAGGATGGATAGCGAAGCAACTATATTGAAATATATTACCGAATGGACCGGTACGCATACCTGGATGATCCAGGTATTCGTGGTGGTGTTCATTGCGTTGTTTTTCGATTTTATTCAACGCAGTCTGTTAAAGCGCCTGCACAGAAAACTGGAAACCACCAGGAACCCCTGGGACGACGCGCTGATCC
>CAZWJB010000123.1:0-4504 GCA_964634485.1 uncultured Thiohalobacter sp.
TCGCCATTGAAGCGTCCCAGTGTTTTTGCCTCTTCGAGACGCAGGCTGACATTCGCCACCTCACCCAGCCGCAACCGCCCGCCGGCATCGTTACGCCGGACAACGACCTGTTTCAAAAGCTGCGGATCAGGCGCCACGCCCTTACCACGCAACAGTATGTCTCCCTCCCGGGACTTTAACGAACCGCCCGGTAAATCCCGCAGGTTATCGCGTACCGCCGCGATCACCTGTTGCAGCGATACACTGCGCGCCGCCAGCACATGTGGATCCACT
Organism: uncultured Thiohalobacter sp.; assembly: GCA_964634485.1. Lineage (GTDB taxonomy): Bacteria > Pseudomonadota > Gammaproteobacteria > DSM-19610 > DSM-19610 > Thiogranum. The sequence goes on from CAZWJB010000123.1 coordinate 274, forward strand.
TCCACCCAGATTTCCCAGTCACGGTCACCGGCAATGCCGACGCTGGCAACGCCCGGCAATTGCAGCAGCCGGCGTTTTACATCATCTGCCGTCTGATATATAAAGGCGCGCGCCGCATTGCCATACAGGCTCATGCTGATAACCGGGAAACGGGCTTCCAGGCGGGTCAGTTCGGGCTCCTCGGCCTCCTCCGGCAGGTCGGTAATCTGATCCAGCCGGGTGCGCAGATCGCGCATAAACTGCTCGGCGTTGGTGCCCGGTTTTAGCTTCAGGGTTACCGTGGACAGTCCCTCGCTGGACGTGGATGTCATAACATCCAGATCAGACATGCCATCGAATTCATCCTCGATGGTGAGCGTCACCTGGCGCTCTACCTCTTCCGGGGAAGCGCCATCAAAAACCGTTGTCACGCGCGCCATATCCAGATCGACCACCGGAAACATCTCCTGTGGCATGGCGTACCAGGACAGGACCCCAAGCAACATGATCAGCACCAGGCTCAGATTGGTAATGAGCGGATTGGCGATGGAGAACCGGATTAAGGACACGAACTATTTACCGGGGCTGACAGCCTGCACGGCTTCGGCGATGACCGCCTGGCCATCGGATAGTGCTGCCACATCACGAACCACAACCTGCTCTCCCGCATCTATACCCGCGCTGATGACCTGCTGCTGCCCCACCCGCTCACCCAGCTGTACCTCCAGCCGTTGCAGGTGTCCATCCTGCACTCTGAACACGAAAGCACTGCCTTCTTCCAGCAACACCGCCGTTGCCGGCACTACCAATGCATCGTTCACTGCTTGCAAAGGCAGACGGGCGACCGCCGCTGCACCCGAACGCGTCTCCGCTTCCGGCATGCGCAAACGGATGGCATGGGTAAAGGTCGCGGGATCCGGGTCCGGCTGCACAGCCGTTACGGTTGCCTGCCAGGAACGGTCTGCCACGGTCACCGTCACCTGTTGCCCCAGTGTCAGTGCGCGCGCCACCGGGCCTCGCACCTGGGCAACAAAGTCCAGCCGGGTACTGACCAGTTCCAGCACCTTTTCATTGCGGCTGGCATAATCACCGACCTCCAGCAACACCTGGTTGACCTGGCCGGCAAACGGCACCCTGAGTACCGTGCGGCCCAGCTTGCGCTGCGCGCGATCCAGCGCCGCCTTGCGGCTGGCCACCCGCTGCGGCCCGGTGGCAAGACTGGAGCGTAAACGCGCTTCCTCTGACAGACGCTGTGCCAAAAGCGCACCGCTGTCACCAAGACGCGTCTTGGATGCCAGCGAACGTTCACCGAGGCTTTTCAGCCGGTCAACCTCCTCTTCCTGCAATTTGCGGCTGCGTTCGGCAAGTTGCAGCAGTTTGCGGTCACGCAGCAGGTCTTCCTGCGCCTGCTGCCACTCCGCCTGCGCCTGTATCACTGCATCCCGATAATCCTGGTCCTCAAGCGTCAACAGCGCATCGCCTGCGGTCAGTGACTGGCCAGGCTCAACCCGGCGCTCAGCCACTGCGCCACCCACCTCAAAACGCAACCAGGCTCGTCTGGCAGGCTGCAGGTACCCGGACACCCGGGTTTCGGGATACAGATTGACCCGCGCAACAGAATTCACCAGAACCGGAGAAGGCGCGAGCGAACGCAGTACCGGCTCCCGCTCGGGCCTGATGGTCAGCAACAACAGTGTAACCACTGTCAGAAAAGACAGGATCAATACCTGCCAGGATCCGGGTAAGCGCACAGTGAACCTACGAAATCATTGAATATACAGCCATTCTATGCGATTTTACGCACCAGCCGCCAGCTGCATCAGTGCCTGCTGCAGAGGCGGCGTGCTGGCCGTGTGAACCCATAATAAACCGTGAATATTAGATACTTATTGTTAATTGCTGCACTCTTCACAACGCTCACAGAGCTCCACGCTGAAGACGTTGCGCAGCCAGACCCTCTACCGGTTGACCCGTACGCGCCGATTTCCGCCTGGGCGATCTGCCCTCCACAACCGGCGCGGGATTACGACCTCGACTATCGCGGCGACCCTGACCAGGCGCCCACGTATCTCAGCGGTGACCTGGCAGAACGCGAAACCGGCGGCAAGCTGATCCTGATCGGCAACGCAGAAGCCCAGCGCGGTGCACAACGCCTGCGTGCCGAGCGCATCACCTACAGGGAAACCGATGGGGTTGCCACTGCCAAAGGCCAGGTGCGTTACGACGAACCGACCATGGGAGTGTCAGCATCACACGGTACAATGTGGCTGGATGAGAACTATGGCGAATTGTATAACACCCACTTCTGGTTCTATGATCGCCATGCCCGCGGCAAAGCGAAGAAATCCTGGTTACTGGAGCCTGGTGTAACGAAATACAGAAATGCGAGCTACACCACCTGCCCCGAAAGCAGTAACGACTGGCGGGTGCGCGGCAGCAAGGTCATCCTCGATGAAAACGTGGGTAAAGGTGTTGTGCGTAACGCGCGTCTCAGTGTCAAGGGTGTCCCCGTCCTGTATTCACCTTACTTTTCCTTCCCGCTGGATGATCGGCGCAAAACCGGCCTCCTGGCCCCCAGTTTCGGGTCATCCGATAATTCAGGATTCGAACTACGCACACCTTTCTATCTGAACCTGGCGCCGAACTACGACGCAACGATCACGCCGCGTTACCTGGCGGACCGTGGCACCCAGCTGACTACCGATTTTCGCTACCTGCAGCCTAAACATGAAGGCAAGATCAGCGTGGAATACCTGCGCGAGGATGACATCACCAAAGACGACCGCAGCCGTATTGCCGTGCGCGACAACACCCGCTTCGGCGACCACCTGACCACCAGCATCGACTACGACCGGGTGTCTGACAAGGAATACCTTGAGGATCTCGGGGATTCGCTGAGCCTGGCCAGTGTCTCATTCCTGAAACGTACCGGCCGGGCCGAGTACACCACCAGCTGGTGGCAACTGGGCCTGCAGGTGGATGATTACCAGACACTCGACAGAACCGTAGCCGACGAGAACCGCCCGTATCAGCGACTGCCCCGGACGACTTTAAAACTGGCGTCACCGATTCGCCCTTTGGGAATCGAAAGCAATCTGAGTTCGGAAGCCGTTCGATTTGATGCCAATAAACGCGTTACCGGTGACCGCATCGACTTGTGGCCCGATATCAAACTGCCGATCCGCCGTAGCGCATACCAGGTCACACCAAAGATCGGCGTCCGCTATACCGCCTACAAGCTGGACAATCAGGATCCTGGTGTCTCCAAAAACCAGGCCCGTACAACGCCTTTTGCCAGCCTGGACAGTACGGTGTTTTTTGAGCGCCGCCAGAATATCGGCTCTGCACGCTACACCCATACGCTGGAACCGCGCCTGTTCTATCTGTACGTCCAGGGGAAAAACCAGGACGATACTCCCCAGTTCGATACCAGTCAGCCCACCTTCAACTATCGCGAGTTGTTCGAGGAAAACCGGTTTAACGGTGCTGACCGCATGGGCGACGCCAACCAGGTCGCGCTGGCAGTAACAACCCGCCTGCTGGACGCCGATACCGGTGCCGAGAAAATGCGCGCCTCGATCGGTGAGCTGTTCTATTTTGCCAACCGTAACGTCACACTCGACAACAGTGAACCACTCACGGACGACACCTCGGATATCGCCGGAGAAATGGAACTTGCGCTGGCCAGATCGTGGAAGGGAAAAGCTGACTTGGTATGGAATCCACGTGACAAGATCACAGAACGCGCCAATGCCCGTATCCAGTATAAACCCGGTTTCCGTAAAATAGCCAACCTCTCATACCGCTATATCAACAGCGAACAGAACCAGATTGATGCCTCCATATTATGGCCGTTGACACCTTCCTGGCACGCAGTAGGCCGCTGGTACTACGACTTCAGAGATTCACAGAAACTGGAAACCCTGGTCGGCCTGGAGTACGACAGCTGTTGCTGGGGTATACGCTTTGTGACCAGGGATTTCGTCGACAACGTGAACAACTCCGGCAAAAACAATAGTGATGTTGGCGACAGCAAAAGTAACCGCATCTTTATGCTACAGATTGTACTCAAGGGGCTCACCAGTTTTGGCAGCAACATAGAATCGTTGTTGCAAAATGGTATCCTAGGCTATACAGAAAGACCGACCGAGTAAGCATTATGTTGTACAAATCCCTTTTCTTTATTCTGGTTTTTATCCTAAGCGGTAACCACCTGGCAGCCGCACCACTGAGTTTTCCGATCGGCAACAGC
>CAZWJB010000124.1:0-4485 GCA_964634485.1 uncultured Thiohalobacter sp.
TTATTACGTGCCGGAGAGTGGGCCGATGATGGCTCCGCGGTGGTCTCCATGACCGACCCGGCGTTGCTCGAAGTGCAGAGCTGGGTATCCGTATCGGTGTTGCCTTTTATAAAAACACGGTCAACCCTGCAACTCAAAATACAGGGTAAAACGTACCAGGGCACAGTTCGTACCCTGGTGCCGGTTGGCGATCAACGCTCAAGGTTGTACGAGTTGCGGGTTGAATTGCCGCAACTGCAATGGAACGTTGGAGAAAGTGTGCGTATCGCAGTGCCCACCGCGGTGGCCAGAGAGGTGCTGTCTGTACCGCGCGACGCCCTGGTGATCCGGCGCAATTCCATCAGTCTGTACAAGATCGACAGTAGCAATATGGCCGAGCGTGTAAGCATCAGTACCGGTATCGCCAGCGGCGCTTTTATCGAAGTCCATGGTGATGTGCAAGCCGGTGACCGGGTAGTGGTTCGTGGCGGCGAGCGTCTGCGCGATGGCCAGCAGGTGACGGTACAGAATCAGGAAAACATGCAGTGATACTGACTCGCCTGGCGTTGGGTAACCCGGTGGCAGCGCTGGTCGTTGCGCTGGTGATCCTGCTGTTCGGCTTTATCAGCCTGACACGTTTGCCGGTACAGTTGACGCCGGAAGTCGAGCGCCCGGCAATCACCATATCGACTAGCTGGCGCGCTGCGGCGCCGGCGGAAATAGAGTCCGAGATTCTGGAGCCGCAGGAGCGGATGCTGCGTGGCACACCAGGCATGACCAGTATGCTGTCACGCGCCCAGCGTGGCCGCGGGCGGCTCACGCTCAACTTCAAAGTGGGCACTGATTTTCAACGCGCACTGGTCGATGTGCTGAATCGACTGAATCGCATTGGTAGCTATCCGGAAGACGCGGCCGAACCCAGACTGTCGACCATCGGTGCGCGCAACCGCCCGGTCGCCTGGTTTGTTCTGAAAACCCTGCCGGGCAATACGCGGAAAATCGGCAGCTACCATCATATTGTCGAGGAGCTGGTGCAGGCGCGCCTGGAACGCGTGCCCGGTGTTGCACAGTCGGATGTGCGCGGTGGCCGGGGACAGGAGGTCCGCATTACCTTTGACCCCTACAAAATGGCAGCGCTGGGTATCGGTGTGCCGGCGATTGCCGAGCGTGTTGGCAAAAACGAGGATGTATCCGCCGGGGAGGCCGATGTTGGCAAACGACGCTACACGATTCGTTTTGCCGGTACCTACCCGATCGACCAGTTTGGTGAGCTGGTGGTGGACTGGCGCGAAGGCCGGCCGGTGCTGTTACGTGATATCGCCACTGTCGAGCTGAAGCCGGTTGAGCGGAGCAGTTTCGTTATCAACCAGGGTGAAGGTGCCATCGCTGTGAATGCCTACCGCGAGGCCGGCGTCAACGTACTGAAGCTGATGAGCGACCTTCAGGCAGCGGTCCATGAGATTGAAGGTCCGTTGCAGCAGGTGGGCCTGAGCATCGAGCAGGTCTACGACGAGACCATCTACATTCACCAGTCCATCAGGATGCTCACCGTCAATCTGGTGGCGGGAATCTTGCTGGCAGTGGCCGTTCTTTGGTGGTTTATGCGCCGGCTGCGTGTGACAGCGATAGTGGCGGTCGCCATCCCGCTGTGTCTGGTGTTTGCCTTTACCATTATTGATATCACCGGCCATAGCCTGAATATTATTTCGCTGGCGGGTCTCGCATTTGCGGTAGGCATGGTACTGGATGCCAGTATCGTAGTGCTGGAAAACATTGTTCGCCTGCGTGAACAGGGCAAGCCGCTTGAGCAGGCTGCGTTGCTCGGTGCGAGTCAGGTGTGGGGCGCCTTGTTGGCGTCAACCGCCACCACGGTAGCAGTATTCCTGCCGGTCGTGTTTCTCGAAGACCAGGTCGGGCAGTTGTTTGCCGATCTTGCCATTGCGATTTCCGCGGCTGTGGTCGCTTCCCTGCTGATTGCTGTATATCTGGTGCCTGCCGCAGCCAACCAATGGTTGACCAGGGTGGAACTTAAAGATAAACACGCTCACTGGTGGGAGGCGGCCAGCGCATGGATCATGCGGGTGACTGATACGCCAGCACAGCGCCATGGCTGGATACTGGTGTTGATCAGTGTGCCGCTGTTGCTGAGTGGCTTGCTGTTGCCAGAGGCAGACTACCTGCCCACGGGTAACCGGAACCGCGTATCGGCGTCGATTAATGTTGCTCCTGGTGTAAACCTGGATACCATCGAAAAGGAAATGGGACAGGTTATCGCGCAACGTATGGAACCGTATTTGAGCGGCGAAAAACAGCCCCGGGTCAAACACTATTTCTTCGTTGTATACCGTGGCGGTGCACACATGGGTGTTCGGCCTGTTGACCCGGATACGGTGAACGAGCTGGTTCCTGTGCTGAATGATATCGTCAGCGGATTTCCGGATACGCTCGCCTATGCGCGCCGGGATTCGCTATTCAGTGGCATGGGTGGCAGTGGCAGCGTCGACGTCAACCTGCAGTCACGGCATCTGGAAGCTTTGCTGGAAACAGCGCGCATTGGCTTCGACATGATTGAAGAAGCGATACCCGGTGTCTCGGTCAGTCCCTCGCCCGGGCTGGAAATGGCGGAACCGGAAATATTGCTGGTACCGGATGAACGGCGTATTGCAGAAGCCGGCTGGAACAGAGAGACAGTTGCGCGGGTTGCGCGTGCTTTTGGGTCCGGCCTGTATGTCGGCGAGTATTTTGACGGTGAGCGGCGCCGCGATATTGTCGTGCGGGCCACGCCCTGGAGTGCCCCGGAAGAACTTGGAGCCTTGCCGGTGGTGACGCCGGAGGCCGGTGTATTGCCGCTGAGCGAGCTGGTCAGGGTTGAGCGCACCGCAGGTCCTGCCCAGATTCGCCGTCTCGACCGTCGACGCACTGTCACACTGAAGGTCCGTGCCCCGGAAGGCATGTCCCTGGAGCACCTGATGAAGGTGTTACGCACTGAAGTCGAACCGGAACTGTTGAACCTGTTGCCCGAGGACGGCGGCATCCGCTACTCGGGTACCGCTGAAAAACTGGACGAAGCGCTCAGTGCCGTGAGCGGCAGCTTCCTGCTGGCTATCGTGATTCTATACTTGCTAATGACGGCCTTGTTCCGCTCCTTCATCGACAGCCTGCTGGTGCTGGTGGTACTGCCATTGGCTACCGTGGGTGGAGTGGTGTCATTGCGACTGGTTAACCTGGCCTCTTTCCAGCCGCTGGATCTGTTGACCATGATAGGTTTTGTTATCCTGCTGGGTCTGGTGGTCAATAACGCCATCCTGCTGGTTTATCAGACACGCAGTGCGGAGCGTGGCGGCCTGGGCCGCAGGCTTGCAGTACAGCAGGCCGTACAGTTGCGCCTGCGGCCAATTCTGATGAGCACACTCACCAGCCTGTTCGGCATGCTACCGCTGTTACTGATTCCAGGTGCGGGTACTGAGTTGTATCGTGGACTGGCGGCTGTAATCGTAGGCGGTCTGTCTGTGAGTACTCTGTTCACGCTGATATTGCTACCAAGCCTGTTACGGCTAGGTGAAACAGGCTCTGGTTCTCTGGCGGCAGGTGATACCATAGCGCCATGAACTGGAAAGACAAGACGCGCAGTAAGGGGTGGAAGTGGATGGAATCGTTCAAAGGCCGGTTATGGCGGCTCGGTATGCTTTACCACCCGAAAAACCTCAAGCAAAAGGGCCTGGCGGGTGCTGTGGCATTGCTTCTCGTCGCTGCCCTGGCTGTAGCTATCGTCATTGGTTGGTACTGGAGCCGGGAACCTGCAACCTTTGACGTTCACCAGGTTGCCTTGCAGAGTGTCGATGGTGACACCAATCGCCTGGTGACTGGCGTAACCTATACAAGCACCCTGATACGTATCGGGGAGGTGCTGTTAACCAAACCTGGTGGATATCTCTCCAACGACAAGATGCCACCCGGTGTGTGGCTGGACAATATGCCGAACTGGGAATACGGTGCGCTCGTTATGTTGCGTGATGCGACAGGCGCATTGCGTAACAATATATCCCGTTCCCAGTCCCAGTCAGTAGAGCACGAAGCACTGTCCGAAGCGGACCCCCGCTTTAATTTCCGTAACGACTCGTGGATATTTCCTGCCACCGAAAGTGAATACAGGAAAGGCCTTAATTTGCTGGACGATTACCTGCAGGACCTGAGTGATCCGGATAAACAGCAGGCGCAATTCTTCGCGCGCGCCGACAATCTCCGTCAGTATCTGGAAATCATCGGCAAACGCCTTGGCAGCCTGTCGCAACGACTCAGCGCCAGCGTTGGACAGATTCGTATCAATACCGACCTGGCGGGTGAAAGCCACGCACGCAAATCCACAGAGACGCCGGAGGTTCTGGTAGTCAAAACCCCCTGGCTTGAGCTCGATAATGTGTTTTACGAAGCGCGTGGCGCGACCTGGGCCTTGCGGGTCATTCTGGAAGCCGTCGAACACGACTTCGAGGATATCCTGAAAAAGAA
>CAZWJB010000125.1:0-4480 GCA_964634485.1 uncultured Thiohalobacter sp.
CCGCTCTTGAAATCGGTTTCGTACCAGCCACCGCCTTTGAGACGGAAACCGGCGGCAGAGACCAGTTTCTGCAGGGCGGGTTTGCCGCAGGCAGGGCAATCGCTCAGTGGCGCATCGCTGATTTTCTGCAGTTTTTCCATCTCGTGCCCGCATTCGGCACAACGGTATTCGTAGATCGGCATAATTCAGGAATCCAGCACGACTTGCAAAGCGCGAGATTATAGCAGCCACGCCCGACTTTGCCGATATTTTGGCCTGTTGTTCGCAACTCTCAGGCAGGGGGAGAGAGTATCGTCACCCGGCAGGGTACAATTCCGCCCATGCACGTACGCCAGACCGAACTGCCTGAAAAGGGCAGCACCGACATTAAAACCCTGAAATCCCTGCTGCCTTTCCTGTGGGAGTACCGTGGGCGGGTGGTCTTTGCGCTGGGTTGCCTGATCCTGGCCAAGGTCGCCAACGTCGGTATCCCGCTGCTGCTGAAAGGCATTGTCGATGCCCTGGACAAGGACCACGGGGTGCTGGTGCTGCCGCTGGCCCTGCTGCTCGGCTACGGGGCACTGCGGCTGGCCAGTTCGCTGTTCAACGAGCTGCGCGATTCGATATTTGCCCGGGTGCGGCACGGAGCCATGCGCAAGGTATCGATCCGTGTGCTGGATCACCTGCACCGGCTGTCGCTGCGCTATCACCTGGAACGCAGGACCGGTGGTATCTCCCGTGACATCGAGCGCGGCACACGCAGTGTCAGTTCGCTGCTCAATTACATGGTGTTCAGCATTCTTCCGATTATTGTCGAGGTCGCCCTGATTGCCGGCATTCTGCTCGACCGCTACAGCGTGTGGTTCGCGGTCATTACCTTTGGCTCGGTGGTCGTATATATCTTCGTCACCTTCAAGATCACCGAATGGCGGATGAAATACCGTGTCACGATGAACGCCGCCGACTCCAGGGCCAACACCCAGGCCATCGACAGTTTGATCAACTACGAAACCGTCAAGTACTTCGGCAATGAACAGCATGAACTGGCGAGGTACAACGAGTCGCTGGCAGAGTGGGAGGATGCCGCGGTCAAAAGCCAGACCTCGCTGTCGGCGCTGAACATCGGCCAGGCGGCCATCATTGCCATCGGTGTGACATCAATCATGGTGCTGGCCGCCAATGGTGTGGTAGTCGGCACCCTGACTCTGGGTGACCTGGTGCTGATCAATGCCTTCCTGCTGCAACTTTTTATCCCGCTCAATTTCCTCGGCATCGTGTACAGCCAGCTGAAACACTCGATTACCGATATGCAACTGATGTTTGACGTGCTGGAGCGCAGGCCGGAAATCGAGGACCGGGACGACGCTATCGAACTGGATGTAGGTGCCGGTGAGGTGCGCTTTGACCGGGTCAGATTCGCCTATGATGCGGAGCGCCCTATTCTGCATGACATCAGCTTTGTCATTCCCGCCGGCAGGAAAGTAGCGGTGGTCGGCCCCAGTGGTGCCGGCAAATCCACACTGGCACGCCTGCTTTTTCGTTTTTACGACGTGGATTCAGGCCGCATTCTGATTAACGGTCAGGATGTGCGCGCTGTCACCCAACACAGCCTGCGCGCTGCTGTCGGTATCGTTCCGCAGGATACGGTGTTGTTTAACGATACATTGAAGTACAACATCGGCTATGCACGTCCAGGGGCCGGTCAGAACGAAGTTGAACAGGCCGCCCGGGCGGCCAACATCCATGACTTTATCGTCACACTGCCCAAAGGGTATGACTCGGTAGTCGGGGAACGCGGACTTAAATTGTCGGGGGGTGAAAAACAGCGTGTCGCCATCGCCCGCGCTATTCTGAAAAATCCGAAAGTCCTGGTCTTCGACGAAGCCACCTCAAGCCTCGACAGCCATTCCGAGCAAACAATTCTGGACAGCCTGCGCGCAGCGGCACAAAACCATACAACGCTGGTGATTGCGCATCGCCTGTCCACGGTCATCGACGCCGACAGCATCCTGGTAATGGAAGACGGGCGCATCGTGGAACAGGGCAATCATCAGGAACTACTGGGGCAGGACGGCCTGTATGCCAGGCTGTGGGAACTGCAACAGCAGGAAGAGGAAGAACAGGCAGTCAGCTAATCGTTTCCTGAACGCTCATCATGCAACTGCCGGGTTTCCTTGGCCATGATGTGGCGCACCAGGTGTTCACGATCGGACTCGCGCAGATGTTCGTAAACCACGGCGATCTGCCAGGGAAATTGCCGGTTGTCGTCATCGATCCGTTCACAGTGAATCACGCGACTCACCGTCAGGATACCTACCAGCGAAGGAAACAATACCATGCGCAGCTCAAGCAGGCTGTCAGTCTCGAGTTCGTGCTGGGCACGAAAAGCGACACCACCGGCGCTCAGATTAACTTCGCGGCTCGGTTGTTCGTTAAGCCCCATGTCTTCGCTGACAAAGAGCTGGGCGACCATGTTCAGCTTCTGGTCGAGCGCCTGCAGGCAACGCGCCAGTTCCGGTGACTGGGTCTGGACCTTGTGCATCACGTGTGTCAGCTGCCGGGTGGTGGCCGCAAAACTGGACGCCGCGGTAAAGCGGTCCACCTGCCGCGACTGTATTTTTACCAGCAGCTGATCGGCCTCGTCCTCGTTTATCAGCCGATAATCGAGGGCAATTTCGTCTTCGATACGAAAATATTCCCTGCGTTCGTCTTTCATAGCGCTCCCTGAAACTACTTTTTACCGCCGGCTTTGATGCCCAGGCCCGGCTTCGCTTTCTGTGGGGGCCTAACAGCCGCTGGCTTGCTGCTACCGGAACCGCCGGCTTTGATGCCCACCGGTTTTGCTGTGGACTGTTTGACCGGAGCGGCTCGCCTGCCCGCCGAAACGGCAGGCTTTGCGGAAACGACTGCCGGTTTAGAGATAGTGTGCCGCGATCCGGACCTTACTGGCAAGTCAGCCGTTTTCCCTGCGGCCGGATACTTGCCACTGATGGGTTTGTCTGCCGATTCCTTGTCATCACCCTGCTGCAGGATAATCTCGACGCGGCGGTTTTTGGCGCGGTTCACCGCAGAATTATTCTTTACCATCGGCGCAGTATCCGCATAGCCCTGGATCAGAAACCGGTCAGACGGAATACTGGTGGCAAGCATCATTTCATGCGCCACTGAGACTGCGCGCGCCGAAGACAATTCCCAGTTGGAACGAAAACGCTCGGTATAGATGGGCACGTTGTCGGTATGCCCGGCGACAATGATCTTGCCCTCCGAGCCTTTGAGGATCTTTGATACCCTTGCCAGTATAGGTCGAAATACGCTTTTCAGTTCTGCAAGCCCGGAACTGAATGAGGCTTTCTCGCGCACCCGGATGATAATCTTCTGGCCGACTGTTTCTACATCGATGGACCCGTCCTTGATTTCGCGGCCCAGCGCATCGCTGATCAATTTAGCGCTTTGTTGCAGTTTCTTGCGCTTCTTCTCCGCCATCTCGGCCTCGATCAGTTTTTCCAGGTCCTTGCGGTCGACGGTAACACCCTTGTTTTTCTCTGATCCGGGCCCGGTCAGCTGCTGCTCGGCCTGCAGTTTTTCTTCGAGCCGGGCGACGGCCAGCGCCTTGGCCTTTGCGAGTTCTTTTTTCTGGGATTCTGACAACCCGTCAGCCTGGGAGCGTTGTTTGCCGGGCATCAGGTGCGCCAGCTTGCCGCTTTCCTTGTCGGCTTTCTGGTCAGCCTTCTGGCCCGCCTTCTGACCGGCCTGTTTATCGGCCATGTTGCGCGCGTTTTCCTCCGGTTTAAGGGTCTTGTCCTTGTCCGGTTCGTGATCTGCTTTGGGCGTCGGGACCGGCCGGCGGCGCTCCTTGCCCAGATCCAGGTTGACACGCAGGTCGTTGGTCGTCATCTGCCGGACAACGTTCATAACAGTGGGTTCGGGGATTCCGGGGCTGAACTCCCGGGCAATAACATTGATGCCCTTGGGCGGCTCTCTGACCTTGATGTCGCGCTGCACACCGAAGGCATTCTTCATGGAACCCGCCATTTCCTTGTACTTCGAGACATCCATTTCGGAAAATGACAGCAGCAATACGAAGAAACACATCAGCAATGACATCAGGTCGGCAAACGTCATTACCCAGGCCGGAAGGCCCTCTTCTATGACTACAGTTACAGCACTATCAGACATTGCCGGTTAATCCTTTCGGACAGTCGTCAGGCCGCGTCCTGCTTACCGATAGCATCACGTTTGCTTTCGGGCAGATAGGTCTTGAGTAATTCTTCCATGACGCGCGGGTTCAGGCCTTCCTGGATGGAGCTGATGGTTTCCAGGATCAGGGCCTTGTTGAGGCGCTCTTCCTTGCTGCGCAAGGCCAGCTTGTCGGCAATCGGCAAGGCAAATGCCGTGGCGATAATGGCACCGTACAGCGTCGTCAACAACGCGACCGCCATGGCCGGGCCAATAGACTTGGGGTCGTCCATGGCCGATAACATCTGTACCAGGCCGATCAGGG
>CAZWJB010000126.1:0-4466 GCA_964634485.1 uncultured Thiohalobacter sp.
GGCGCCTGCGTGGCGTCTCGGGGGCGGAATACGAGGCTCCGGCGGTGCCGCGCTTTGCGGAACGCTACCTGAGTGAAGACAGCTGGAGCGATTCCCGGCACTTTCTGCTGTCCTACGAGCTGCAGAAACGTTTTTTTGTCGGGGAAGACCAGGGCCAGATTACCAGGATTCGCAATCTGGCAACCCAGATTCAGGAGTTGGACCCCAGCTTCAAGCCGTTACGGGATGCCACCCATAACCAGATCTCGGCCGCTCTGATCCCCAGGCTGACTGCCTATCGCGACCGGCTACCCAGTGGCAAAACACGTGCCCGAATCGACACGCTCATCGCCGAGATCGAAAAGCTGATCGTACTGGATGAAAGCGCGCTCAGGCCCCAGCTGGCACAGCTTGAGGACTCCACGTTACGCGCTTCCCTGGAGGGCCGTATGCCTGCACAGGATGCCGATCCGTTGAGCGTCGCCGAATCCCTCGCCGACATCATGGTGCTGGCACGCAAAGCGGTGGCGAAACGCTCGGTTTCACCGGCCGATGCGCGACGCCTGATCGATCTGAATGTCACTGCCGCCGCGGTCATCCAAAGTCGCGGTAGCGCGTTTCTGGAGAGTGGGCAATCTCATAGCGTGAAACAGTACCTGCGCTTTTTGATGGCGCTTACCGACGCATCCTATGGTGTCGGGCTGCTCACCGACCGCGAACGTAAAGCAGCCACGGAAAACCTGGCAACGGTGCTGGATGCGCGGAAGATCAGTCGGGCTGATCTCACCAGGAAGCTTGACCAGGCCGGCAGGATCGTTGGCTGGGCCCAGGAAGGGGCGCTGCTCGCGTTTGCCGAAGTGTGGCCGGCGTGGACCTTGCTCCTGCCCGATATCGCACATATCGGCGATGACATTCTGCGCGGGTCACCGCTGTTGCTCTTCGGGCAAGCCGTCACACGACTGGAGGATCACGTCTCAGGACAGGAGCGGGTGACTCACGAGATAATGGGAGAAGAGTTCAAGGCGCATGTCAGGGCCCTTAATCCCGGGCTTGCCCTGGGCACGCTGAAAGTGAATCCCGAACCCGGCGCGTACTCCAGAGACGAGGTGCTCGCGCTCGCCCAGACACCATCCGAACTGCAACCGGTCGCGGGCATTATCACCCAGGGAGAGGGGAATGTGCTGTCGCATGTGCAGCTGCTTGCCAGAGCGCTGGGAATTCCCAACGCGGTTAGCGGATCGGAGCCCTACACGAGGATCGCGCGCCACGATGGCGAAGAGGTGTTTTACGTCGTTACGCCCGGAGGACGGGTATACCTCAAAGAGGCCGCCAGGATGACGGAACAGGATCGTGCCATCTACGCGGAGTACAACCGCAACACCGATCGTGCCTCCGACGGATCTTTTGCAGGCGATGCGAAGAAGCTGCACATCGACTACGAGCGCCTGGATCTTGGCGTCAAGTCGCCGCTCGGCCCGTCTGAAATCGGTATCAGCGATTCCGGCATTCGTTCCGGTCCCAAAGCGGCTTATCTTGGCGAGTTGAAGCGCCTGTTTCCCGACAATGTTTCCCAGGGCCTGGTGCTGCCGTTTGGCGTTTATTACGCGCACTATCAACAGGCCAGGGTCACGGTGCCGGAAAATCTCCAGCAGAGCGAACTGGCGCAGAGCGGTGAACCGCTACCCGACTTCGTCGAGCGGACCTATCAGACGTTCTTCGGCGAGATGATTCCGCAAGGGGCAAGTGAGAAGGAGCTCACGGCCTGGATCAAACCCCGCCTGGCCATCATACGGGCTTCGATTATGGAGAGCCCTTTGTCTGCCGAGCTCAAGCAAGCGATCAAGGCGGAGCTTGACCGGCAGGGGTTGCTGCGCAGCGAGGATAAGTCGCAAACAGTTGGCTGTTTCGTCCGCAGCGATACCAATGTGGAGGATCTCGACAACTTCAATGGTGCCGGTTTGAATCTGACACTGTTCAACCTGCGATCACTCCAGGACATCTACGACGGGATCAGGGAAGTATGGGCCTCACCATTCACCTATCGATCCTTCTCCTGGCGCCAACCTATTATTGATGAGCCGCTGTGGGTTTTGCCTTCCGTCGTCATTATGGAATCCGTGTCTTCTGAAAAGTCCGGTGTGTTGATCACAGCCGATATATTCAACGGCGAGCCTGACAAAATGGTGATTGCAACCTCCGAGGGTGTGGGGGGGGCCGTGGACGGCACGTCTGCCGAAACACTGTTGTGGTCGCCTGAATCCGTCGAGCTCGTGAACTCGTACAAATCGGCCTGGCGGTTGATGCTAAAGCCCGACGGTGGCAGCGAGGTCGTGCCGTCCACGGGACGTGAGTATGTGTTGACCGGGAAAGAAATAAAAGAAGTGACCGACGCAGCGAAAAAGATCAACAAGAAGTTCAAACCCGCACGGGATGGGTCCGGTAATCCACGGCCCTGGGACATCGAGTTCGGGTTCGCCAACGGCAAGCTGTGGTTGTTCCAGGCCAGGCCGTTTGTGGGCAATGAAGAGATCCGGAACCTTCCCGCGCTCGCCTCACTCGAGGTTGCCGCCGCGCCAGCGCGCAAAGATATTTCTTTGGACGAGCTTGTCAAATGATTGCCTGGTCTCGTGATCTAACCCTCGAGCACGTTTATTGCCCTATACCGGGAGAACCGAGATGATAAAATCCGTTGTTTACATGCTACTTGCTTTGGTGCTCGTGTATCCGCCCGCGCATGCAGGCGAGTCGTACACCCTCGACGACTATAATGCCTCGCTGGTGAAATATGGCGTGCCTTTCTACACACACTACCCGGCCAGTTTTTACACCGGCTTTGCCCCGCGTGTCGAAGAACCGAAGCGTATCCATTTTCGTGCCGGCCGGGGCAACCAGGTCAGGCTCACCGCTATCCTCGACGAATTTTCCATACTCACCTACCTGTATTCCCTGCAGAAGCGTTACGATACCTACGCCCGGGCGCAGGACAAGGGCATGTTGCAGACAAAATCCACCAGTCAACTGGATGCGTTTCGACACATTATCGATTCTCCGGCATACAATATCGGAGATACGATAAAGGATTTTGAAAGCGGCAAAATGGATAAAGCGCAGTTTTACCAGGCGAGTCTGGATACTCTCGCTGCGCTCAATCCCGGCCGCGTGTTTCCAATATCCATCGATCTGAAAGCTTCCTTTGCGGGCTGGAAAGCGCGTATCCGGCAGTTGGCGCACAGCTATGAGGATGACCCGACTGATACTGCAATCATCAAGCAGCAGCTGTTCAAGCTGGATGACACGCTTGTGGTCACCAATGAAATGCTCTTTGGTCGCGTCAACGCTGTCTACATATCGGAGCAGCAAACAGACAAACTCGCAGAGATCGTGTCCCAGGTGTTGAGCCATCCCGGCGACGATAAAACCTTTCTCGCCCTGGCGCGGGATTATTTTATGGATGTCACGCAAGGCAAATATGCCGTACAAACGGTGGCTGAGGGTAAATTTGTTCCCGCACTTCAGTGCGAGCAGGCAGACGAGAAGTGTCTGCTGAGCTATCCTGAATTTACCGCCGTCTACCCTAATGGCAGCGTCATTGCGTCTACACAGGACCGCCAGAAGAATACCATTCACATGATCCGCAATAGTTCGTTGATGACATTCATCGATCGAAGCTATCACGATGTGGATCATATTCGCAAGGAAGGTTACTACGGGTATGTTCCGAAGATGGATTGGCAGGGGATCGGCAACGGCGCCCACAATCCGGGTGTGTCTCATTATCTGCCCGGTACGCGCAATCTCTATGAGGAACTCGATATCCCGGAAGACTACCAGTTCCTCTGGGTGGTATCACGCGGCCCGGTTTCCAGTGGCTGTGTGCGCATGTCATCGGGTCATCTCTGGGAATTACGCCAGGTGTTCCCGGCGAATCCCGAGCGCATGAAAGAGTTGCTCTATTTCGGTAACCGGTCCGCCGATTACGACGCGTTCGACATTGATGGGGACGGTACCCCGGAGGTGATGGGTAGTGAGTACACTGTCGCCTATTCCCTGAAAGGGGCGTCGGGCGATGCCAAGCGCAAAGGCAAAAACTTCTCGCTCGCCAACGTTACGAAAAGTGACTTTTATAAACATCTCTACGGCGAGAGGGGACAATTCACACAGGACGGGGACAACTACACGTTTGCCAACCCGTATATTTCATACTTTCGCAAAAATGATGCTGCGGACAAACAGGGCGCCGTCATCAGTCGGCCATTACCGGGGACCTTTGCACTCTATGAGCAACCTTATGAGAAGGATAAGGTGCAGATCTATCGTCTCCCGCCCAAATTCCAAAAGCAGCTTTCGATCAAAGACAACAATAAAAGCACAGGGAAACAGATGGTTCGCGTGCTAGGCCGAGTTAGCGCATGCGGTCCTTTTAAGAATGAATGGCCTTACTGTTACGAAGATAAGTTTGACGAGGAGTTCGAGTCGCTGACCGGGCA
>CAZWJB010000127.1:0-4450 GCA_964634485.1 uncultured Thiohalobacter sp.
AATACCGGCCTGTCACGCCGGGGGTCGCGGGTTCGAGTCCCGTCCACTCCGCCACCTTAGAGAACGGGCGTCCAGCAGGACGCCCGTTTTTTATTTGCGCACGGTACAATAGGCGCAACAGTTATATTAAAAGTACGCAACAGGATAAGTCATCATGTTACAAGCAATGCGCGACAAGGTAATGGGGGGCCTGGGGTGGTTCATCATCGGTCTGATCATTATCACCTTTGCCCTGTTTGGCCTGGGCTCGTATTTGCAGGACAAATCGCAGGCCTATGCGGCTGTCGTAAATGATGTGGAGATATCGAACCGGGAGTTTCAGCAGGCCTACCAGCAGCAGCGGGCACAGATGGAGAAGATGATGGGTGACGCTTTTAACCCGGCGCTGATCGATGAAGGCATGCTTAAACGGCGAGCTCTGAATACACTAATCGAGAAACAGTTGCTGTTTCAGGCAGCGCAAGCCGAAAACATGCTGATCAGTGACCAGCTGCTGGCTGCAAGAATACACGCGATTCCGGCGCTTCAGATTGATGGGAAATTCTCCGAACAGCGCTACAAGGATATTCTGGCGCGACAGGGGAAGGTGCCTGCCGGTTTTGAAATGGGGCTCAGGCAGGATATGCAGGTTGAGCAGCTGCTGGCAGGTCTTACCCAGACTGTATTTGTTACCCGCGCCGGGCTGGAGCGCTCCTATCGCCTGCAGAAACAGAAACGGGATTTCAGTTACCTGCTGGTGGCATCAGAACCGCTCCGGAAAAACGTGGAAGTCAGTGATGATCAGGTAGAAGCCTATTACACTGAGCACAAAGAGGAGTTTATTATGCCGGAGCGTGTGCGCCTGGCGTACCTGCGCCTTAGCGGTGAAGAGCTTGGCAGCGATCTGGAGATTGAAAAAGACAAGCTGCTGGATTATTACGAGGAACGAAAGCAGGCGCTTCTTACCCAGGAACAGAGACGCGCCAGCCACATATTGATCCAGGTGCCTGCCGACGCGGACGAAAAGACAGTAAACGCGGCAAAGGAAAAAGCCGGGAATGTATTGAAGCAGATTCGTGCGGGTGCCGATTTTGCAGAGCTCGCCAGGCAGTACTCGGACGATCCCGGTTCATCGGCTCAGGGTGGCGACCTGGGATTTTTTGCGCGTGGTGCCATGGTGCCGGAGTTTGAAGATACAGTATTCAGCCAGCAACCTGGCGATGTCTCGGAGCCTGTCAAGACACAGTTCGGGTTTCACATCATAAAACTTGATGAAATTCGTGGCAGTGAGATTCCAGAGCTTGACCAGGTGCGGGCGGAACTGATCGATGAGCTGAAGCAGCGCGAAGCAGATGACCTGTACTACGAACAGCTGGAGTTACTGATCGATATGAGTTACGAGAATCCGGATTCCCTGGATGCTGCTGCCGAAGTGCTGGGTAAGGAAGTGAAGACTACTGACTGGATAGCGGCAGACGGCGGTTCCGGCATAGCGGAGTACCCAAAAGTGCTGGCAGCGGCTTTCAGCGATGATGTCCTGGAGGCTGGGAATAACAGCGAGCCGATTGAAGTCGGCAACAATAATGCCATTGTGGTGCGAGTTGAAGAACGCGAAGCAGCCCACCCTGAGCCGTTGGAGGCAGTGAGGGAATCGATTATTGAAACCCTGAAGCAGAAGCTGGCGGCAGAACAGGCTACTGAGGAAGGTAAAGCGTTGTTACAGAAGCTGGAACAGGGCGCTTCACTGGAGCAACTGAACGACAGGGACTATATAAGCTTTCACAAGGCGGAAGGGGTGGGCCGCTCAGCGTCGGATTACAACCCTGAAATCGTGCGCGAGGTATTCGGAATGCCCCGTCCTGCAGGCGGTAGCACCCGGGACAAGGGCTTCCGGCTCAGTAATGGTGACTATGCCATCGTGCAGCTGACCGGAGTGAGTGAGCCGGATCCTGCTGCCATTTCGGAACAGACCCGCACCCAGCTTGAACGTGCCTTTGAAAACATGCGCCGCTCACTGGTTCAGGCAGCCCTGATCGGAGACCTGCGCGCGCGTGCAATCATCGATATTCCTGAAGAACAGCAGCAGTAGACGCTTTGTGCCTCATGGTTGAATGCTCGATTGTGACCGGTTTCAGCTGTGCATATTAAGCTCCACTGGCAGATCCTGATAGCGCTCGTTCTGGCAGTGATTGCCGGACGCCTTAGTGGCACAGAAGGAACCCTGCTGGGTGTCGTGCTCTATCCGGTTTACGCATTCATTGGCACCCTGTTCCTGAATGCGTTGAAGATGATAATCGTACCGCTGATCATGTCGTCCATTATCGTCGGTGTTTCCAGTGTCGGTGGATCACATGGCCTGGGACGATTGGGTGGCAAGACCCTGCTGTATTACCTCACCACAAGTTTCCTGGCCATTGTGACCGGATTACTGTTCGTGAACCTGTTGAACCCGGGCATTATTAACGGAGAGCCCGCGGGAGAGGTGATGGGCCTCAGTCTGGAAGCAGCCGACCAGGTTGCGGACCAGCTGCAGGGAAGATCGGTTGCCGATCTGACCGGCGTATTCCTGAGCATGGTGCCACCCAACATTGTAGCGGCTGCAGCTGACGGCCAGATGCTGGGGTTGATCTTCTTCAGCCTGTTGTTCGGGTATTTCATGACCCGAATCGACAAGGACAACGGCGGCGATACACTGCAGCGCTTCTGGCAGGGTATCGCCGATGTCATGATGGGCATTACCGGTTTCGTCATGAAATTTGCGCCGCTGGGTGTTTTTGGCCTGGTGGCGAAGACGGTGGCCGGTATTGCTCCCGAACAGCTCGATGAGCTGGCGATTTCGCTGGGCACCTTTACCCTGACTGTCCTGCTGGCACTGGCGGTGCATGTGCTGGTGACCCTGCCCCTCCTGCTCGCCTTCGTGGCCAGGGTAAACCCGACGTTGCACTACAAGGCCATGATGCCGGCCCTCCTGACCGCTTTCTCGACCGCATCTTCTTCAGCGACCCTGCCACTGACCATGGAGTGCGTACAGGACAACGCCAGGGTCTCCAGCCGTACTTCCAGTTTTGTGTTGCCGCTCGGTGCGACGGTGAACATGGACGGGACAGCGCTGTATGAGTGTGTGGCAGCGATATTTATCGCCCAGGCTTACGGTTTGGAGCTGAGTTTCGTAACCCAGTTCACCATAGTACTGGTCGCCTTGTTGACGTCCATTGGCGTTGCCGGAATTCCAGCAGCGAGTCTGGTGGCGATCACCATCATTCTCACCACGATTGGACTCCCGGTGGAGGCAATTGGCCTGATACTGGCGGTAGACCGGATACTGGATATGTTCCGGACCTCGGTAAATATTTTCAGTGATTCGGTCGGTGCGGTTATTATCGCGAAAAGCGAAGGCGAGCAGGGTATTCTGAAAGGCTAGAACCTCCCGGGGGCGGGCGTCAACCTATTGGTGGCATGCCTGTCGTGTTGTAGCCGGCATCCACATGGGTCACTTCGCCGGTGATTCCCGATGCAAGATCGGAACACAGGAAGGCTGCCGCGTTGCCCACTTCCTCTATGGTGACATTGCGGCGTAGCGGTGCGGCGTCTTCCATCAACGTCAGCATTTTACGGAAATTGGTGATGCCTGCCGCTGCCAGCGTTCTGATCGGACCTGCAGAGATAGCGTTAACGCGAATGCCGTCCGGCCCCAGGCTCTGCGCCATATAGCGCACATTGGCCTCCAGACTGGCTTTGGCCAGACCCATGACGTTGTAATTGGGCATGGCTTTTTCGGCGCCGTAATAGCTCAGTGTCAGCAACGAGCCGTCGCGTCCCTCCATCATGCGGCAACCGGATTTGGCCAGCGCCGAAAAGCTGTAGGAACTGATTTCATGGGCGACACGGAAACCCTCGCGGCTGACAGATTCCAGATAGTCGCCTTCCAGTTCGGCGCGTGGTGCAAAAGCGACTGAGTGTACAATAATATCGAGACCATCCCAGTAGTTATCGAGGTGGTCAAAGACAGCATCAATCTCTTCATCACTGGAGACATCGCAGGGTACGGTGATTTCAGTGCCGCATTCGCCGGCCATTTTCGCCACCCGGTCACGAAGTTTCTCGTTCTGGTAGGTGAAGGCAAGTTCAGCACCTTCGCGCTGCATGGCCCTGGCGATGCCCCAGGCGATAGACCGGTTGCTGGCGAGTCCTACGATGAGCGCGCGTTTGCCGCTTAAGAATCCCATAGCTGCGTCCAACCTCTGATTGTCTGATTTGGTGACGGTAAGGTACCGGAAAAATGCTCATACTGGAAGGGTCTGTGAAACTGCTTGTCCGGACTCTATAATGTGGCTTCATGCGCGCGCCAGGACTGTCGTTCAACCGCTCGATTCCGTTGCTGAAATGGATGCTGCTCATCGCGGTGGTTTTTGCAGCCGCCGCCTGTAATGATCAGCCCTGGAACAGCCCCTATCCCCCCGACCAGGCGGGA
>CAZWJB010000128.1:0-4447 GCA_964634485.1 uncultured Thiohalobacter sp.
CGGTTCCGCACCGGAATCAGTGATTTACCTTTCCAGGGAGCATTGGTACACTACGCACCCTTTATTTTCCGATTTATGAGGAAACGGCTTTGCCACAAGTAAAAGTACGTGAAAACGAGCCTTTTGAGGTTGCTCTGCGACGCTTCAAGCGCTCTTGCGAAAAGGCAGGCATCCTGTCCGAAGTCCGCCGCCGTGAGTTTTACGAGAAGCCCACCCAGGAACGTAAACGCAAGCAAGCTGCTGCAGTAAAGCGCCACGCCAAGAAAGTTTCACGCGAAAACGCACGCCGTACCCGCCTGTATTAATTTCCGCTCCGGATACCAGTATCGTGTCCCTCAAGGACAGACTTCAGCAGGATATGAAGGATGCCATGCGCGGCGGGGACAAACCGCGGCTGGGCGTCATTCGCCTGATTCTGGCTGCCGTCAAGCAGCGCGAGGTGGATGAACGCATTGAGCTCGATGACACGCAGCTCGTCTCCGTGCTGGACAAGATGTCCAAGCAGCGCCGGGACTCCCTCGAGCAATTCGAAAAAGCCGGTCGGGACGACCTGGCCGGGCAGGAAAAATTTGAGCTCGGCATCCTGCAAGCCTATCTGCCGGAGCAGTTGAGCAGCGCCGAGATCGATGCCCTGATCGAGGAAGCCGTCCAGGCCACCGGCGCCAGCAGCATGAAAGACATGGGCAAGGTCATGCGCCAGCTCAAGAGCAAGCTGCAGGGACGCGCCGACATGGGCGCGGTCAGTGGCAGGATCAAAGCCCGCCTCGCCGGCTGACCCCCCCCGCAACGGCACCTGTTTGTGGTGCGGGGCATTTGCTCTTCCCTTACCATAAGCTTCATGGCCGGCCGCATCCCGCAAACTTTTATCGATGATCTGCTCAACCGGGTCGATATTGTGCAAGTCATCGAGTCACGCCTGGACCTGAAAAAAACCGGCCGTGAATACCAGGCCTGCTGCCCGTTCCACAACGAAAAAACCCCGTCCTTTACCGTCAGCCCGAACAAGCAGTTTTACCACTGTTTCGGCTGCGGTGCGCACGGCAGCGCCATCGGTTTCCTGATGGACTACGAAAACCTGGAATTTCCCGAAGCCATCGAGGAACTGGCGCAAACGGTGGGACTGGATGTGCCACGCGAGGCGGGATCTGATTTCCGCCCGGATCCCCGTAAAGAAGACCACTACAGCCTGCTGCAACGCGCGGACCAGTTCTACCGCAGCCAGCTGCGCGAGCACGCACAGGCTGCAAAGGCGGTGGATTACCTGAAACAGCGCGGTTTAAGCGGTGAAATAGCGGCAAGCTTCGGACTCGGCTATGCGCCACCGGGCTGGGACTCACTGCTGCGCCACCTGGGTTCTGATCACGAAACACAAACAGCCGCCGTCGAGCTTGGTCTGCTTGTCCGCAAGGATGATGGCCGCCTGTATGACCGTTTTCGTGACCGCGTGATGTTCCCGATCCGCGACCGTCGTGGCCGTACCATCGGTTTTGGCGGGCGTGTGTTCGGCGATGAAAAACCCAAGTACATGAACAGCCCGGAGAGTCCGGTATTCCACAAGGGACAGGAACTGTACGGACTGTTTGAAGCGCGCAAGGCCAGCCAGAAACTTGATCGTCTGCTGGTAGTCGAAGGCTACATGGATGTGCTCGCACTGGCGCAGTTCGGTTTCAGCAATGCCGTCGCCACACTGGGCACCGCAACCACGCCCGAGCACCTGGAACGCCTGTATCGTACGGTGCAGGAAGTGGTGTTCTGTTTTGATGGTGATAACGCCGGTCGCCGTGCAGCCTGGCGGGCGCTGGAAAACACGCTGCCCGTATTGCGCGACGGCAGGGAAGCGCGTTTCCTTTTTTTACCGGAAGGTGAGGATCCCGACAGCCTGGTGCGGGAGATAGGCAGCGAGGCTTTTCAGAAAAAAACTGTCGATTCTGTTCCACTTTCAAGGTTTTTTTATGAATCGCTCAGTCAGCAGGTCGATACCCGTAGTGTGGATGGACGGGCACATCTGGTGGAACTGGCGCGACCGCTGTTACAGAAATTGCCGGATTCGGTGTTCCGTGATCTGATGCTTGAGCAGCTCTCGCAACACAGCGGCCTCAACCCGAAACAGCTGCACAGCCGCGTTTTTGGCAACCCGGCACCGAAACCGCCGGAGCAGCAGCCCCGGCAACGCCTGCGTGGCTCAAACCGCAGTCCGGTGCGTATCACGATACGCCTGCTGCTGGAACAGCCGGAACTCAGCGGACGGCTTCAACGTCCATGCGGATTTGAAGACCTGGAGCTGGCTGGCGTCGAATTACTCATGGAACTGCTTGAATTATTGTGGCAGCACCCGCATCTATCTCTGGGCGGTATTCTCGAACACTGGCGCGGAAAGCCTGAGGAAGAGCACCTGGCGAGGCTCGCAACACAGCCACTGGAAGTACCGATGGAAGGATTTGCAGAGGAATTTCTTGGCGCCACGCAGCGTCTGTTGGAGCAACGGACCCGTCAGCGCACCGAGCAACTGCTTTTCCAGGAGCAGCAGCGGGGTTTGACGGAAACGGAGAAAACCGAGCTGAAACAGTTGCTTGTGAAACATCGGCCGATCTCGGGATGATGTAAATTGCAAGCAACAGAACTGGCTAATATAGCCTGTGTAGGCTACAATGGTCGTTTGATTTTTTACCAGACTACTACAGTAAACGGGGACACTAGCAGGTGATGAACCAGGACCAGCAATCGCAACTCAAACTGTTGATCGCAAAAGGCAAGGAGCAGGGCTTCCTGACCTATGCCGAAGTCAACGATCACCTGCCGGACGACATCGTCGATCCGGAACAGATCGAAGACATCATCGGCATGATTAACGACATGGGAATCCAGGTGCACGAAACTGCGCCGGATGCAGATACCCTGATACTTTCTTCCAGTAGCGCAGCCAGCACCGACGAAGTCGCTGCGGAAGAAGCCGCCGCCGCGCTGGTAACCGTCGACAGTGAGTTTGGTCGCACCACCGATCCGGTGCGCATGTACATGCGTGAAATGGGAACGGTTGAACTGCTGACCCGCGAAGGCGAAATCGAAATTGCGAAGCGCATCGAGGATGGCCTGGGCCAGGTGTATTCGGCGCTGGCCAGTTACCCCGACTCTTCACGGCTGCTGCTCAACGAATACGACAAGGTTATGTCCGGCGATGCCAGGCTTTCCGACCTGTTTACCGCCTTCATCGATCCGAACGCTGCGGACGAACCGATCCCGTCACCCGCTGCGCAACGCCCCAGTGACGACAACAAGAACAACGATGGAGACAAGGATGACGCAACCCCTGTCGATACCGGCCCGGATCCGGAAGAAACCCGTATTTTCTTCTCGGATCTGAAGAAAACGCACGATAAATGGCTTGCTGCACTCAACGGTAAAAGCAAAAACCAGGCAAAAATCGAGAAACTGCGCAAGCAGATTGTCGAACATCTTGCCTGCCTGAAAATGGCGCCGCGCATGGTCGAGGTACTGACAGCAAACCTGCGCAAAACCGTTGCACAGATCCGCTCCCACGAGCGCATCATTATGGGTGTCTGCGTGCATAAGGCACTCATGCCACGCAAGGATTTCATTACCTCCTTTCCAGACAATGAGACCGACCTCAAATGGCTGGACCAGCAGATCAGCGGGGGTCACAAGTATTCCCCGGTACTGGAACAGCACAAGGAAGAGATTCTGCGCGCCCAGAACCGGCTGGTTAACATTCAGAACACGTCCAGCCTGATGATCAACGGTATCAAGGACATCAACCGCCGCATGTCGATCGGCGAAGCCAAGGCCCGGCGCGCCAAGAAAGAGATGGTGGAAGCCAACCTGCGCCTGGTGATCTCCATTGCCAAGAAATACACCAACCGCGGCCTGCAGTTCCTGGACCTGATCCAGGAAGGCAACATCGGCCTGATGAAGGCGGTCGACAAGTTCGAATACCGCCGCGGCTACAAGTTCTCGACCTACGCCACATGGTGGATCCGCCAGGCCATCACGCGTTCCATCGCCGACCAGGCGCGCACCATCCGCATCCCGGTGCACATGATCGAGACCATCAACAAGCTGAACCGCATCTCGCGCCAGATGTTGCAGGAAATGGGTCGCGAACCCACACCTGAAGAACTGGCCGAGCGCATGGACATGCCGGAAGACAAGGTGCGCAAGGTGCTCAAGATCGCCAAGGAACCCATCTCCATGGAGACCCCGATCGGCGACGACGAAGATTCGCACCTGGGCGATTTCATCGAGGACAGCAACATCGACTCACCCGTCGATTCCGCCTCGGGCGCCGGCCTGAAAGAAGCCACCCAGGGCGTCCTCTCCGGACTTACCCCGCGCGAAGCCAAGGTACTGCGCATGCGTTTCGGCATCGACATGAATACCGACCACACGCTGGAAGAAGTCGGCAAGCAGTTCGACGTCACCCGCGAGCGCA
>CAZWJB010000129.1:0-4428 GCA_964634485.1 uncultured Thiohalobacter sp.
TATCTGATTCCCGTTGCATTGCTGCTCATACTGAGCGGCTGTGGAAAAAACACCCCTGAGTCACAGGGCAGCACCGAGGTCGTGGCGTCATCCGGGAGTGCAGCTTCCGGGAAAACGCCAGGCGATCTCGACAAACCCCTCAAGGGGAAAGTAAGCCGACCCGGCCTGTACCGGCTGGTCCGCAGCGGCGGAATAATTAACGATCCCAGCACCGGTACCGGTAAGTCGGTCGTGAAGCCGGTGGTCGAGCTGGTCAAGACAACGCAGCGTATTCCCCTGATCAAGAGCGGCCAGATGTACTTTCAATACCGGATCTGGCCCCTTCCGGCGCAGCCCGCCCATGTCGACCTCAGGCGGGTTGTGAAGCACCCCGAAATGACCTTGCCCGATGGCTCGGTTTCCACCGGCTCTGACCGTATGATCAAGGGGAAAATCAGTTCCAACCAGGTCATCGCCTATACCGGATACGGCCTCGATGAAGACTACGAACTGGTTGAGGGTGAATGGGTCTTTGAGATCTGGTACCAGGACGAGAAAGTGATCGAACAGAAATTCACTACTTACCGGCCGGACGAGGCAGAGATCGCCAAACTGAAGCCCATCCTGTCGCTGGGCAATAGAGCAGCGGGTCAGAGCGAACCGTCCGGGAAACCCTTTTCCAGGCACGATTGGCCCAGGATAACGGTGGGAGGAACAAAGCAACTCCAGTAGGAATGCTATTTCTAACCAGTCTTTTTGCGACATAGTTGAATATTTGAGGCGTTTGCCCGATACAGCCCGTCTCTATCCGTCGAACTGCCGTATCAGCTGTTTTCGAAACCTGGGATGGTTTACAGGTCACGGCCTGTACGGTCGAACGCGAACATAAAATATTTTCCTGGTTCGATGTCAGCGCAACCGCACTCGGGGTAGCCGTCACCGCCTGGCCTGGCGGATGCCCCCCTTTTTGAGCAATCTTATTGTCATTTCGGCGATTCTCCCGGAATAGAATGCCCTTCAGTTGTATCAATTTAAGAAACAGGGACAGCTGCAGCTGTCTCATTACAAAAACGATCGCTGATTCTATGGTTGGAGTTGTTCAGTACCTTCGCAAGCCTTTGTTGTCAGTAGCTTTACTGCTAACGGCTGGGTGCGGGTCTGCATTCGCCAACAATTTGGCAGCCGAAGATACTGCTGTCATCCGTATCGGTGTCCTCGCCTACCGCGGCAAGGTGCCTGCACTGAAGCGCTGGTCAGCGACCGCCGCCTACCTGTCCGACCGTATCGGCCGCCATTTCGAGATCGTTCCGGTGAACCTTGATGAAATAGCGGATGCCATCAAATCGGGGCGCATCCAGTTTACGCTAACGAATCCCGGGAACTATGTCAGCCTCGAGGCACAATTTGGTGCGTCGCGCATCGCAACCATGCAAACCAGGGAGCAAGGGCACACGCGCGTTCGTTTCGGTGCAGTCATTGTCACGCAGGCAGACAATCCTGATATCAGGTCACTCGAAGACCTGAAGGGAAAATCCTTTATGGCGGTCAGCCCTGTTGCCTTCGGTGGTTTTCAGATGGCCTGGCGTGAGTTAGCCGAAAGTGATGTCGATCCTTTCAGTGACTTCAACGATTTACAGTTTGTCGGTTTCCCACAGGACAAGATTATCCGTGCAGTAGCAAACGGCAGCGTCGATGCAGCCACGGTTCGCGCGGAAACCCTGATGCGCATGGTCGAAGCCGGAACGGTAGAGCTGGACAGGTTCCGGGTCCTGAACCCGCAACACGGGAAAGACAGCTCACTTCCCCTGAGCACCCGACTTTATCCCGAGTGGCCGTTCGCTACGATGAAAAACACACCCCGGGAGCTGGCAACCCAGGTAGCACAGGCACTGCTGTCGATGCCAGCCGATCACCCGGCGGCGCGTACTTCGCGTACCGCCGGGTGGACGGTACCGCTGGATTATTCACCGGTACACAGGCTGATGAAGACATTGAAAATCGGACCCTATGAGGTGTTGCGCCAGACGTCATTTACGGCTGTCCTGCGGCGCTATGCCGGCTGGGTTGCAGCCGCTGCAGCGCTGCTGCTGATCCTGATCATCCTGAACGGCTACATATCCCGTACCAACCGCAAGCTCAAGCATGCACAGTTCGTTTTACGCGATGAGATTTCCGAACGAAAGCGATCACAGGAAGCGCTCGCGCGCTATCGCGATACGCTGGAAGATCAGGTCGCAAAACGTACCGAGGACCTGAAGAAAACAAACCGGTCACTGGAAAACAGCCGCATAGCGCTGCGCGAACTGGTCAGGATCACCAGTGCCCCGGATTTGTCACACGATGAAAAACTTGCCCGGCTACTGGATACCGGCCGCGACTACTTTGGCTTGCCGGTTGCTGTGCTTGCAAGCATCGAAGCAGGTGGACAACGGATCTGCAGGATTTCAGGCGATACCGGGCTGGTACCCGGCCGCTCCGGGCCGTTGAACGAGACGTGTGTGTCCCGCCTGCTTGCGCACAAGGGCGAACCGCTGGATATACCCGATCTTGACGATGATACAGGGATTGAGTGCGGGTGCCGGCAGCAGGGATGGAAAAGTTATCTCGGCGCTGCTGTCATGGTCGATGGGCACATCCACTGCACCCTGGAATTCGCAGGTACCCGTGCCCGTGACCAGGTATTCAGTAAATGGGATCACGAACTGCTCAAGGTCATGGCGCAGTGGATAGGCGATGAAGTGGAACTGCAGATTGCGCACGAGTCACAGCAACGCCACCAGGCCGAGTTCGCGCGTGTATCGCGTATGAGCACTATTGGTGAGATGGCAGCCAGTCTGGCACATGAACTCAACCAGCCGCTGACCGGCGCAATAAATTATTGCAGCGGGTGCCTGCGTATGCTGCGGGAAGGCAATGCGAATACGGAAAAGCTTACCCGGGGTATGGAGAGTGCTGTGGAAGGGGCAACGATGGCCGCAGATATCATCCGGCGCATCCGGGGGTTTGTACAGAAAGTTGATACGCAAAAATGTGCAGTGGATCTCAATCGCGCAGTGCGAAATGTTGCGACGCTGGTGATGCACGAAGCACGTCGCCACAATGTGGAGATCAAACTTGATCTGGACGATCATCTTCCTCCGGTCGAGGGGGATATGATCCAGCTTGAACAGGTGGTACTGAATTTTATTCGTAATGGAATCGATGCAATGGATGCGGTGAAGCCCGGGAACCGCAATCTTACAATTACAACCCGGCGTACCAGGGAGGCCAGGGTAATGGTGAGTACAACGGACAGCGGGGAAGGTATTGCAGAGGAAGCAATACCCAGGATTTTTGACGCATTCTATACCACCAAGCCAGACGGCATGGGGATAGGTCTGTCGATAAGCCGGTCTATTATCGAATCCCACCAGGGGGAAATCAGGGCCAGGCCCCTTTCTGGCGGTGGCACCGAGTTTTCATTCGAACTTCCGATACAGCAGGTGAATTAGCCATGAATCCAACTATCAATATTATCGATGATGACCGCCTTGCCAGAGAGTCGCTGAAATGGCTCGCAGAGTCTGCACACTTGTCAGTACGTGAATTTGAGTGCGGGCATGATTTCCTTGATCACTTTGACCACGGGGAACCCGGGTGCGTGGTACTTGATGTACGTATGCCGGATATTAACGGTATGGAACTGTTTGCGCGTCTGAAGGAAACCGGGGCAACTATTCCTGTCATTATTGTAACGGGACACGCGGATGTTGCTATGGCTGTCAGGGCGATGAAAGCCGGCGCCTTTGATTTTGTTGAAAAACCCTACAACGATGCATTAATGCTGGAGCGGCTCCAGAGTGCTCTAGCATACGACCTGGACAGGCGCGAAAGCCAGGTAAAGGTGGATGATGTCCGGTTTCGTATAAACCGGCTAACCCCGCGCGAGCACGAAGTGATGAAATTTGTGCTTAGTTCCAAACAGAACAAGGTGATTGCATCAGAACTCGGCATCAGTATCAAGACGGTGGAGCTTCATCGCGCAAACCTCATGGCGAAGATGAATGCGACATCCCCTACCGAACTTGTCAAGTTGGCCCTGGTAGCGGGGCTGGATTAGAGGTCGCCAATATTTCGGCGCGCGCCACTAATACTATAGGGCAAGCCCTAGCTAGGGTTTGTACCAGTTATAGTTTCCCGGTCCATACCTTAGACTCTTGAGCGTTACACT
This sequence comes from uncultured Thiohalobacter sp., assembly GCA_964634485.1. Lineage (GTDB taxonomy): Bacteria > Pseudomonadota > Gammaproteobacteria > DSM-19610 > DSM-19610 > Thiogranum. Next base: position 4,190 of record CAZWJB010000129.1, read on the forward strand.
CCGTCAATAAAAACGGGGTGAACACCTTACCGCGAATTACTAAGGAGACCAGAGGATGTCTAACATACTGCGCAAAAGCCGAAAAATGCTGCGCCCATACGCCGTCGGGTTACTTAGCCTGACCATGGCGTCATTTGCACTGGCGCCTCAGGCCGGGGCTTCCGGCAAGAAAAACGAAATTACTATCATCCACGTCAGCGATGTGCATGGCCACATGCTGCCGCACGACGAGAACTTTT
>CAZWJB010000130.1:0-4418 GCA_964634485.1 uncultured Thiohalobacter sp.
TAGGTTGGTGCTGAGCGCAGCGAAGCCCAACGGGCCGCCGCGAATAGCCCTGGCCGCTCGGCTGCCGCATCCTGTCACGGACCCCCGGCGGGTTTTCGGGGGCGGCAGACGGTCTTTATCTGGCTATACCGATTCCATGTCCTCACCTGTCTGCTCGCTTCAAAAGTTAACGGGACAGCAGTAATGCATGTTATCAAAAGCTACGGTCAGTGATTACCCGAACAGCATGGCCAGAGCCACACACCAGTACGACATCGCACTGCCGGATAAGAATCAATAACTTTCTTTTTTATTAGCAACCTCTAATTATTCCAGCCGCACTGCCGATAAGGCGACTAAGACCATGATTTTAAGTCAGAATGCGCCGTGTCTTCAGGCGGCATGGCTTCAGCCAAATGATGACAGGGATGTAAATCGAGCGGGTATGGGAATAGATTCGAACAATCAGTTATCCGAAACGGGTACGGATTCAGTTTCGGCAGCGCTGGCGTTGCTCGACGAATTACCGCAACTGCCAGTGGCCGTTTATCAATTGTTCGAGGCATTATCAGACGACGATACCGACCGGCACCAGTTGGCCGGAATCCTTGATCAGTGCCCATCGCTGGCCGCCAAACTTGTCGGGCTTGCCAACAGCGCCTATTTCAGCCGGGCGTCACGTATCAACGGTGTTTCAGATGCCATTTTTGTAATTGGTTTTCGTACCGTGCGCAGTCTGGCTACAGCGACGGCTCTGCAGGAACCCTTCGCCAATAACCAGTGTCCCTCTTTTCACCCCGGCCGCTACTGGTTGCAGGCGGTGCTGACCGCCCATGTGTCGAGAGAGTTGGCCAAAAAGGCATCCCCCATACTTTCACTGAATCCCGATGAAGCGTATCTCGCCGGCCTGTTACATGGTATGGGGTTGTTGGCATTGGCACACCTGTTCCCGGAGGACCTGAATCAGATTCTCGACCAGGGAAACCGGCAGGCAGGGACCCTCGCTGACCGGATCCGACAAAAGTTCGGCGCGACACATCATACCGTTGGAGCAGCCCTGCTGAAACGCTGGCATTTGCCGGAGCTGTTTATCTGCACGACAGAACATTATGCCAACCCTGATTACCAGGGATCTTGCTGGATGGCCTGCCGGCTCATCTCGATGGCGCATGACTGGGCCGATCATGTAATCCACCAGGATAAAATAAATGCCTTTGACCAGCATGGACTGAATCTCCTTGGCATCAAGCCGGATGACAGTGACGCCGTGGGTATCGATTGCCTGGAACAACTTGAGGTCTTTACGGATCTGGCTGAACAGATCAGCGGTGAAAAACCGGAATTCTGCGATCCAGAGGCAGTTGCCGATGCGACAGTGGAATTGAAAGACCGACTTATCGATACCATCGAATCCCTTTCTTCATTGAGTGCACTCACCGAAATTGACATCCAGGACCGGACCGAAGAGAGCGTATTGCGCGGAGCCCTTAAGGTATTAATTGCAAACCAGGATATGCAACGCTGTTCGATTTTCCTGGTAGAGGGTGATGAGCTTCTGAATGCCGCTGGACTGAGCTGGTCAGAGCAAAATACAGTCAGTTCAGAAAAGCCGCTTGCTCCGGTGATGACACACCGTTTCAAAGTGGGAGAAGGCCTTATTGGCCTGGCGGCGGAAACAGGTGAGATCCAGCATTGCCGGGATTGCACAGCGGACCCCCGATTCAAAAACATACAGAGAGAGAAGGATGCCGGTCTGGGCTCAATCATCAGTGTGCCCATCTGTTTTCAGGAAACAACACTGGGCGTATTAAATATCTCCCATCGCCAACCCAATATTTTCAATGAATGGGATGAACGTTTTCTTTATGTGTTCTGCAATATGCTTGGACAGCTGATTAAATCCAACCGCCTGTTGAGAAAAATGGAACACGAAATCGAGCAGCGGACCCTGGAGCTACAGGTCGCACTGGAGCGTGCAGAATCACTCAGCATACTCGACGGCTTGACGGGTGTTCACAACCGCCGCTATTTCATCAGCAACTTCAGCACACTGATCGAACAGTGCGCACGCTATAAGCACAAGCTGGCGCTGCTCATGATCGATGTCGATGATTTCAAACAGATCAATGACACCTATGGACACCTGGAAGGCGACCGTATCCTGAAAGCGATTGCCAATATACTCAAACACTGCGCGAGGGGCGCTGATATCATTGCCCGGTTTGGGGGAGAGGAGTTTATCATTGCCTTGCAGGACACGGATTGCGAAGGCGCCAACCAGGTGGCGGGCCGTATTCAGGAGCAGATACGATTATTGTCCTGCGGACAAGGCGAACATAAGCGAGGCATAACCGCGAGTATCGGTTTGTCCTGTTATACAAAACCCAGGGCCATGCCTATCAAAACACCCGAGCAGTGGATCCAGGAAGCCGATGATGCCTTGTACCGTGCCAAGAATTCCGGAAAGAACCGGATCTCGGTACATGTGGCTGACGCACCAAAAAACAATCTCTAGGCACTTGCACTTCCCTTCGCCGTGCACGGCAGGTTCACGCCCTGAAACTGTAAGAAATCCAATAAAACTGACGGATTATTTTACACTATTACATCAGCATTGTTTGAGTAAACGCTGGTTACCACTTGATATTTATAAACTAATTAATACTTAGCACAAAACTTGCTTAAAATTCTTACAGGTATAATGTTACTGGGGCTGCTTCATACTTCCGCAGCCGCTAACACCGAGGATACCGTATCAGGAGCACGCCAGCAGGGATGGCCATCATTCTTTAAGTAAGGTTGACCGCTGTGCAAAACAAGAGCGAATTTCAAAAGACACTGGCCAAAAGAAAGCAGCAGGCATTGCAATATGCGCTTGAGCGCGAGCAATGGTCGAGAGATCTGCAACAACAGCATGAAGATCACAACCGGATCGAGCTCGAACGGTTGAAGCAGCAACTCGCCGAAACCCGGGCCAGGCATGATGCCGCACTCCAGACGTTAAACGCCATCACCAGCGAACGCGATAACACGCAACGCCAGGTCGAAATGCTCAAGGCATCACTGGCGAACACAGCTTCCCGCCTGGAAGACGCCCGACAAGCTGCTGATGCCGTCACTGTCAAAACACCGCCCGTCACGCTGCAAAGCACCCGCGCACTGAGCCGAGTGACCGCCGCCGCGGTTAGCGTCCTGGCACTCGGGACACTGTTCACCGCCGTTGCCTTCCACGACGCGCAGAGCAAGGTGAAAAACAAACAGCAGCCCGAAATCGCTGCGGTCAACGCACTGGAGAATGTGCGGGTCGTCAACAGCGACGCAAAGCCTGCCGATACGAAAAAGCCGGCACCGCAAACTGGCAAGGGCAAAACCCGTTTTGCCAGGCTGAAGGACGCAAGCCAACGACAATGGGGACCGTCGTTGCTGATGGCGGATGCCGGCATCGCTGAACCCCGTGTCGTGTTCGATCCTCTGATAAAGGAAAAACAGGAAAACCTGCTGACACTGGGTTTTGACATTGGCGAAGCAGACGGCTTCAACGGTATGCGCACCCGGCAAGCCGTAGAAGAGTTCCGCTCCCTGTACATGCCCGATTCGGGCAAGCAGACATGGGATACCGACCTTGCGGTCATTATAAAGAACTATGCCAATCTTGCCCGCATCGATGCCGACAGGTTCGGTATTGATCGCGGCGTGGTGGCTGCCATACGACTGGGCAGCGTACGTACCGGGGTGGATTTTTCCTACCTGATGAAACTCGCTGCCGCCGAAAGCAACTTCGAACCCGCGAGTGAAGCGGAGAGTTCATCGGCGACCGGTATGTACCAGTTCACCCGCGATACCTGGCTGAATATCCTCAAGCGGCATGGCACGAAATATGGTTTGGCCGACTACACGGCAAAGATTGAATATTATATGACCGCAGGTGGTTCCAGACGGCCCATGGTTCGCGATAAAGCCCTTTACCAGCACTTGCTCGAGCTACGCAAGAACCCCAGGATTTCGAGCATGATGGCGGCGGAGTCGGTGCGCGATAACCAGCAAACACTGACTTATTCATTTGACCGGCAACCGGCACAGACCGACCTGTACCTGACCCACTTCCTCGGCGCCAAGGGCGCCATCGCCTTTTTGAAAGCACTGGACGAAAACCCCGACACCTTTGCCGTGGACATGTTTCCCGAGGCGGCCCGCAGCAACTACGGCATTTTTCATCCCAGGACCTGCAAACCCCGCACCGTCGATGAGGTCTACGAACTGTTCGGCAAAAAGTTCAGCACCCGGTACTACGACGATCTTGCTGCCAACTGATCCGTTACTGTAAATCCACACGTGGTTTCGGTCCTGATTGGCGCGCTAACTCAGTAAAATTTGGAGAGTTACCCCACTTTTGGAGGAAATATCCGGATTCCAACAGAAATAGCTGCCAACACAACCGC
>CAZWJB010000131.1:0-4397 GCA_964634485.1 uncultured Thiohalobacter sp.
CATCGGTGAACACACCGTCAAAATCAAACGCGACGAGGCGAATACTGCGAATAATTTCTTTCACTCTGTGCATCCGGGTAATAGTGCATCCACCTGGCGTTGCTCAGCCCACTTTCATGGACAACAATCGCTGCGCCCGCCCCTTTAGCCTGCGGGCGGTATCAACGGCAACACGCTGTATCAGGCTCTGCATATAAAGCGAGGAATATTCAGGCTCAATGACGGGGCTGGAGCTGAGCATCCAGTCGTCACCGTCATAGCCCATGAGTTCCATATAGGGCAAGTAGACCGGCCTGAAGAGCTCGATATCGTCTTCTGTGAACCAGTGCCGCCAGTCACCGCTGGCCTTCTTGCGCACCACCTTGGCCTTTCCGGTTGAATCCGGGACTTCTTTATCATCCTGCACTTCGAAGTCCAGATAGTCGTTCAGTGCACCGAAATTCCTGCTGACCATATCTTCGTAAGTAAACAGAAACCAGTCATCGCCCAGGCTGCCGGTGAAATCATGCATATGTTTATAACGAACCCGTTCTTCATCAACAACGGACTGCATATCGCTGGGCCAGCCGTGATGGCCAGCGTAACGGCAGATCTCATAAAACGGGACGGATAAGGGGTCCGCCTCTTTCTTTTTTACCAGATCGAGATGCGCCCTGAATTGCCGCCTGTGAACCACACATCCCCGGTTCCATCGATACAGCATTCTGCTGACCGCAACATCTCTCGGGTCTCGTGCAATCCAGACCTTGCGGTCGTAATGCACCTTTTCCAGGTGCTCCCTGTATAAATCAAAGTCCTTGCCCTTGCGTTCTTCGTAGGTGTGCTTATAGATGGCGTTCTCATAATCACCAATGTACTTTCCCGGCCTGCCGCCGGAGAATGCCTGACACCCGGGAAGTCCCGCTGCAAGCTTGTACAGAAGTGCCGTGGTTCCCGATTTACCCAGGCCCAGTAGCATTACTTTCATTTCTATCTCCGGCCATCAGGCACTGATTCGAAATATCTGGTCGTGAATCTGTTCGGCTTTAAGCTCCGTAGTGTCACCGAGCGTCTGCTGAAACTGCGATATCCGCGCACGCAACTCCTCGAGGGTGATTCCGGGATAGCGGTGGCGATGAAATTCCGGCGGTGCGTGAGACCCCGGAAGGTAGCGTTTTACCCACTTAATGAAATGCCGGCCATTCGCCAGAGTGCAGCCGGCAAGGTGGGTCAATAGCGCCGGTTTAGGCAATTCGGTCTTGCCGTTGGTAATGTCTTCCAGCACATCGACCATGCGCTCACACGCCAACGGTCCTTCCTGGGCCACGATATAGCGATCAAAATATGCCTTGCGCTCATCACCGTCAGCGGCACCGAGCTGTCCATCCAGTATTTTGCCCAGCGTATCGCTCAGCTGCCGGTAACTGAAACATTCATAACTCAGGTAATTCGGCAGGCGGTAAAAACCCTGATCGATGTCTTCATTGATGCTCGGACGATAACTGATAGCCGGTATGCCCATGCTGTACGCCTCTACGGCAGTGGTACAGCCATTATGCACAAGCGCCTTTGCCGCCATCAGCCAGGGCACCACGTTACCCTCGTTGGTCACCTTGACCCGCCTGCAGGCGGCTGCAATCCGCTGATAGACAGCCTGATTTTCAGTCGGGTGAGGCCGGACTACGATATTAAAATCCGGGAAGGCTTTGTCGAGCGCCGGAATCAGCTCTTTGAAATAATCGAATAAAGCCTGCTTGTGATCTCGCAGATCTTCGGCAAACCCAGGACTCATGCCTTTGGCGGCTTTTCCGAACTTCGCTTTCTGCCCCGGCTTTGCTGGCGGCCTGAACAGATTCTGGCTGGGGTAGAACGCATTCACATGGTTAAAGTTGGTATTGACCAGAATGAATTTTCCGTATTTCCTGCGCAATGCGTCTGCATCATTCCTGTAGAAGGTACATATTTCGGGGCGCAGCAGGTCAGCACGTGGATTACCCGTGATGTGTATCGGTTTTTTCTCCGGCATCTGCGGGTACTGTCGCCACAGACTGGCATTGTCCTCGCCCCAGGCAAAAAGATGGGAAACGTATTTCAGCGACAACGGTGACAGGCGACGCGAAAAGTACATATCCGCCGGCAGGTGCACCAGCGCCTCTTCATCCCAGGACACTATTTTCTGTCCGAGCTTGTGCATTATCCTGAACATTTTGAGATTCATCACGGTGAAGCTTTTGCACAGATACAGGCTTCTCGGCAGCGAAGCGATTCTGAAATCTATCTTGCGGTGCGAACCAATGATCGCGGTGAACCCTCTTTTTGCCGCGACACAGGCGAGTAATAACTTGGGGTCGAGTTCACGCACCTGGTTTTCCACCGGGATGATGAGCGGTACTTTTACTGTTGGCATACCGGTTTGCAACACCTCAAGCCTCGATCCTGAACAACACATCAGATACAGCTTCTATTTTGAAGTCCTTTTTGTAACCCAGCAGTTCCTGGAATCGTGCAATCCGGTCGCGCACGTCTTCAAGCGGAAGTGCCGGGTAACGATGCAGCTGGTACTCGGGCCTGTTATGCGAACCCGGCAGGTGTGTTTTCACGTGTCTTGCCAGTTTTAGTCCTTTGGAAAGAATCCAGCGCTGCAACCAGGCGGAACCAGATCGCCCGGCATGCATGTCTGACATGGTCTCCAGCACACTCACCATCCTTTCACAGGCCAGCGGTCCGTCCTGCGCCTCCAGGTACCGGTCAATAAGTGCCCGGCACCCGGCACCCCGGGGAATACCCAACTCCCCGGAGAGTATCTTCTCAAGCGTTTGCCGCAGTTCCTCAAAATCAAAACACTCGTGACTGAGCCCATTGGGCAGGCGGTAAAAACCTTTATCGTAATCTTCATTGATCGACGCCCGGTAACTGACAGCCGGAACATTCATGACAAAGGCTTCCACAGCAGTCGTACAACCGTTGTGAACCAGTGCTTTTGCTGCCATCAACCAGGGCACGACGTTACCCTCATTGGTGACCCGCACCCGGCGACAGCGTGCGGCGATATCCTGATAGACTTGCTGATTTTCGGTCGGATGGGGTCGCACCACGATGGTGTGCCGGGGAAAGGCCTGCTCAATTGCCGGGATGAGTTCCTTGAAGTGAGTGAACACCGCGTGCTTGTGCTCCCACAACCCATTGGCGTATTCCCGGCTCATTCCTCTTGCCGCACGACCGAAGCGGGCTTTCTTACCCGGTTTTTTCACCGGCATGAATAAATTGATATCCGGCCCGAACGCATTCACATGGTTGAAGTTGGTGTTTACCAGGATGAAATCGCCGTAAGTCCGGCGCAATGCTTCGGCATCCTGTTCATAATAGGCGCGAATCTCGGAACGCAGCATGTCACCACGAGGATTCCCGACCGCGTGTATAGGCGTATCCTTCGGGGTGTGCGGATACTGTCGCCACAGTTCCACATTGTCCTGCCCCCAGGCAAACAGTTTCAGAACGCATTTAATAGCCGCGGCATCGAGACGGCGCGAGAAATAGGTTTTCGGTGGCAGGTGCACCAGCGCCTCTTCATCCCAGGCCACGATTTTGTGACCGAAACGGCGGGCGATGCGAAAAAACAGCAGACTGCGAATCGTCATACTTTTGGAGAGATAGATCGCACTGGGAAATGAATCTATATTGAATTCCATCTCCCGGCGTGAGCCGACAATCGACGCAAAACCGCGCTCGGCAGCGACACAGGCAAGCAACAGCTTCGGGTCAAGCTCACGCACCTGGTTTTCCACAGGAATCAGCAATAGTGAATTGGATGCGCTCATGCCATCGCCCCTGAACCTAGGACGCCGCCTCCAGCAATCGATGCGACTTGTCCTGCATGACTCGCAAGATACGTGCAGCCAGTTTTTCACCACTCAAGCCATGACAGTAAAGTACCTCCGACGGCGTACCACAGGCAGGATGACCTTCAACGGCAAACTTCACCAGATGTCTGCCGCGCAGGGTATCGGACGACATGAATGCATTCAGCAATGAGTCACCGAGCCCACCGTAAGGGGCATGATCATCCAGAGCGAATACTGTGTCACAGGTGCCGATCACAGCTTCGAGCCAGTCGACATCGACCTGGTTGAGCCACGGCATATTTATCACTTTCAGTAAAAACCCTTGCCTGTTCAAACGCCCGGCTGCGGTGAGCGCCTCATTCAACATGACCGGGCCGTAACTGAAAAGAACAGCGTCTGCGCCTTCGTTCAAAACATTGCCCCTGCCAAAGCTGAGTTGATAATCCTCTGCAACGGGAATCTCCCTGGGCGACGGGCCAATCACCAGTCGTATCATGCAACTCTGTTCCGCTTCATGTACACACCATGCCAGGGCCTGCCTGGTTTCCACTTCGTTACCGGGCTCAAGGATGACGA
>CAZWJB010000132.1:0-4336 GCA_964634485.1 uncultured Thiohalobacter sp.
CGCCGCCTGTAATGATCAGCCCTGGAACAGCCCCTATCCCCCCGACCAGGCGGGAGAGAATATTCTCTACTCTTCATTCGCAGCACGCCCGAACCATCTGGACCCGGCGCGCTCCTACAGTTCCAATGAGGTGGTATTCACCGGCCAGATTTACGAGCCGCCATTGCAATATCATTTTCTGAAGCGCCCCTATCAACTGGAACCGCTCACCGTCACGCAACTGCCCAAAGCATATTATCTGGATGCCACGGGCCAGCGCCTGCCGGATGGCGCCGGCGACGAGGAAATCGCCTACAGCGTGTACGAGGTCGAAATTCAGAAAGGTATCCATTATCAGCCGCACCCGGCATTCGCCAAAGACACGCAGGGCCGTTATGTCTATCACGCATTGCGTGAACAGGATCTCGATGCAGTAAATACACTGTCTGATTTCCAGGAGACCGGCAGTCGTGAACTGGTTGCTGCGGATTATGTGTACCAGATAAAACGCCTGGCGCATCCACGGCTGAACTCACCGATATTCGGTCTGATGTCGGAGTATATTGTTGGCCTGAAAGAGTATGCAGCGACGTTGGGACAGGCTCTCAAAGACCAAAGCACGGATACCCGGCAGCAGCATTTCCTGAAGCTTGGCGATTACCCACTGGCCGGTGTGGAGGCGCTGGATCGTTACCGCTACCGCGTCAGGGTGCACGGGAAATACCCGCAGTTTCTATACTGGCTGGCAATGCCGTTTTTTGCACCGCTGCCCTGGGAGGCCGATCTGTTTTATTCACAGCCGGGGATGAAGCAGCGCAACATTACTCTTGACTGGTACCCGGTTGGCACAGGCCCCTATATGCTGACCGTCAACAACCCCAACCGGCAGATGGTTCTGCAGCGCAACCCGAATTTTCGTGGTGAGCCGTATCCCCGGGAGGGCGATCCGGGCGATGCGCAGGCGGCTTTCCTCGTGGATGCCGGGCGGCAGATGCCGTTTATAGATAAAGTGGTCTACAGTCTGGAAAAAGAAGCGATTCCTACCTGGAACAAGTTTCTGCAAGGCTATTACGATGTGTCCGGTGTCAGCTCCGACAGTTTTGACCAGGCGGTACAGATCGGTTCCGGCGGTGATATAGCGCTGACCCCGGAGATGCGGGACAAAGATATTCAGCTGAGTACCGCGGTATCCACATCGATCTTTTATATGGGTTTTAATATGCTCGACCCGGTAGTCGGCGGCGACAGTGAGCAGGCACGTCTGTTGCGCCGCGCCCTGTCGATTGCCATGGACTACGAAGAATACATATCGATATTCCGCAACGGCCGTGGTATCCCGGCGCAGAGCCCCTTGCCGCCAGGGATTTTCGGATTTTTAGAGGGTAAGGAAGGCGTGAATTCCTACGTGTATGACTGGACTTCACAGGGCCCGCAACGAAAATCGATTGCCGAGGCGCGCAGGCTGTTGGCAGAGGCAGGGTACCCGGACGGCAGGGATGTAGAGACAGGGAAACCTCTGGCCCTGTACTTTGACACGACCGGAGGGACACCGGATTCTTCTGCGCAGCAGAACTGGATACGAAAACAGTTTGCCAAACTCGATATTCAGTTGCAGATCCGCAATACGGATTACAATCGCTTTCAGGATAAAATGCTGAAGGGCACTGCACAGATTTTTCAATGGGGCTGGAATGCAGATTACCCGGATCCGGAAAACTTTCTTTTCCTGCTATACGGAAAGAATGGCAAGGTTGATCACAATGGGGAAAATGCGGCTAACTACAAAAACGGGGAATTCGACCGCCTGTTCGAACAAATGAAGAGTATGAAGAACGGGCCAAAGCGGCAGGTCGTGATCGACCGCATGACGGAAATCCTGCGTGAAGACGCACCCTGGGTGTTTGGATTTCACCCGAAAGATTTTGTGCTCTACCACGACTGGTATTACAACGCCAAGCCCAACCTGATGGCAAACAATACGCTCAAGTACAAGCGTATCGATCCAGAGTTGCGCGAACGGCAGCGGGAGGCCTGGAACCATCCTGTGGTCTGGCCGCTGGCCTTGATCCTGCTGGTACTGGCTGCCTCCGTGGTCCCGGCCTATATTGGTTACCGCCGGCATGAGAAACAGCAGGCACGGGTGGTGAGCAGCTGATGTTTGCCTACATCGTTCGCCGGGCCCTGTATGCAATTCCAGTACTTATTGGTGTTAACCTGCTTACTTTCGTCCTTTTCTTTGTGGTGAATACGCCAGACGATGTGGCGCGTATGCACCTGGGTGCGAAACGCGTAACGCCGGAAGCTATCGAGCAATGGAAACAGGAACACGGTTATGATCAGCCTCTGCTGTATAACCGGGACGCCAGTGGGGCTGGTAAGGTAACGGATACAATTTTCTACGACAAATCCATCCGCCTGTTTGTCTTTGACTTTGGTTCGTCCGATGCGGGGAGAGATATTGGCGAGGATATCAAAAAGCGTATGTGGCCCAGTCTCGCTATAGCCTTGCCAACACTGCTGATCGGTTTGCTGGTTAATATAAGTTTTTCGATGCTGCTGGCGTTTTTCCGCGGCACCTACCTGGATCTTTCAGGAGTGACGCTGGCCGTTGTCCTGATGTCCGTCTCAGGCCTGTTTTATATTATCGGTGGACAGTACCTGTTCAGTAAATTACTGCACCTGGTCCCCGTTTCGGGCTATGAACCCGGTATGCAGGCCTGGCGATTTGTCCTGTTGCCGATTGCGATTGGAGTATTTTCCGGTATAGGAGCCGGCAGCCGCTGGTATCGAACCATATTTCTTGAGGAGATCAATCGGGATTACGTGCGTACTGCGCGCGCCAAGGGCCTGCCCGAAGTCCGTCTCCTGTTCAGGCATGTATTGAAGAATGCCATGGTTCCGATTCTGACCGGCATCGTCGTGGTACTCCCCGCGCTGTTTATGGGCAGCCTGATTATGGAATCCTTCTTTGGTATTCCCGGGCTCGGAAGTTACACCATAGAAGCCATACAGACGCAGGACTTTGCCATTGTACGCGCCATGGTGTTCCTGGGTTCGGTGCTGTACATCCTGGGCCTGTTGCTGACGGATATTTCCTACACGCTGGTGGATCCGAGGATACGACTGTCATGATCCAGCACGTGTTTCTGTGGACCGATGCGCTGATCTTTTTACTACTTGCGGTAGTAGTGGTTTTCGCCTGGTTTGCACGCTACAAGGAACACCTGCGCGCACCCTGGCGGGAAGTGGTACGCAGTCGTATGGCTGTTGCGTCGTTGGTGGTGTTGAGCATTTATACGCTCACCGGCCTGCTGGATTCGGTACACTTTCGTCAATCACTGCCGACGCAGGAAGGGCAGCAGGAAGTCCAGTATTCGGGTGAAGTGTTGAGCCTGCTCGATACGCTGCTGGGGCCGATGCGAACCCAGGATGAAAAAACCTATTCTGCGCCTTTTGCGGCCCACCTGTATGCCAGGGAAACGGTGACTGGTCCGAATGGTGAACAACTCAGGACATTCCCGCGCCTTAAATATGGTGGTGCAGGGCTAACGGATCCGGCAAACCAGAAAGGTGCGGATATTGCCCGGCGTTCGGCAACAGCGTTGCTCGAAACGGTGGCAGTTATCTTGATACTCTATGGATTGCTGGGGTTGCGCCTGGCACGCAAATGGCGCCAGTCATGGATGTCAGCGCTAAGCACCATCGCTAAGGGTGCTTCCGATGTACCCTGGCGCATAGCCCTGTCGACCCTGGCGGTTTTTGTGCTGTTGATCGCGTTGATAGTAAACCTGTCCGGTGCCTACCACATTCTCGGTACCGACAAGGTCGGCCAGGACGTGTTGTACCAGACCATAAAAAGTATCCGAACCGGCCTGGTGATCGGTACCCTGACGACCCTGATTATGTTGCCATTCGCGGTATTCCTCGGCATGATGGCCGGCTACTTCCGCGGCTGGGTCGACGATGTTATCCAGTACATCTATACCACGCTCAATTCGATCCCGGGCGTATTGCTGATTGCCGCCGCCGTACTGATGATGCAAGTCTACATGGCTAATCACCCCGAGCTGTTTGAGACCATGGCGGAACGCGCCGACCTGCGCCTGCTGTTCCTGATCCTGATTCTCGGAATTACCAGCTGGACCGGACTGTGCCGTCTGTTGCGCGGCGAAACCCTGAAACTGCGCGAGCTGGATTATGTGCAGGCGGCGGATGCGTTCGGCGTGGCGAAATTCAGTATTCTGGTGCGTCACCTGCTTCCCAACCTGATGCACCTGGTGATGATTGCCGTGGTCATCGATTTCAGCGGCCTGGTGCTGGCCGAGGCCGTGCTGTCCTACGTCGGCGTTGGTGTCGA